>NZ_JBVVQE010000061.1:0-42920 GCF_055811435.1 Mesorhizobium sp. WSM4837 | reverse complement strand
AGGCTCTCGAGATGGCCATCGCTAACCGCCAGCCCGAGCCAGGGGGCCTCGTCCATCATTCCGACCGCGGAGTTCAATACGCCTGCGGGGCCTACTCCGAACTTCTGCATCGTCACGGTATCCAGGCGAGCATGAGCCGTGTCGGGAATCCTTACGATAACGCGAAGGCGGAAAGCTTCATGAAAACGCTCAAGCAGGAAGAAGTGCAAGGCCTCACCTACAAGGATGCGGCCGATGCGCGCAAACGGATCGGAGCCTTCATCGATACCATCTACAACCAGCAACGGCTACATTCGGCGCTCGACTATCTAACTCCGGAGGAATACGAACAGAAGCATTCACGCAGACGAGAGATGGACAAGGCCGCATAGGCGTAACACGGAAACTGTCCGCGATTTGCCTTGTCTCAGTCTGGGGGTGCACTCCACAGCTGTCCGCGACTTAGCGGAATCACTGTCCGGCTTTTGCGAAATGCGCAGTCATGCTGCAGGATCGCCAAAGTGCCGAGCGCGGCAAGGTCGACGTGCGGAACAGCTATGATGCGCCAGTTCGCGCTGGCGACCCGATCGAACATCCACGCTGGAATCTCCAGCCAACGATCCGATACCTGGCCAGAAACGCTGCAGCGGAAAACCTTTGCGTCGTGTCGATCACCTCATGAATATGGACCTGGCGACCTGCCCAAGGATGGCATGCGTAGAGAAGATCGCGCTCCGGGCCGGTGCGCGTTTCGTTGTCGAGGTGTACAACACCGTGCGTCCGACGACGCGCTTGGCGGCGCCGTGCCGCTCGACCGCTACCGCGTCTCGCAGCGCCAGAATCGCGAAACCGACGAGCCGTTGCCAAGGACGATCTCATCCGCCGCGTTCAGCAGCATGGCTTCGTCTCCATCCTCGGCCACCCATGTCAATGAAGGCGATCGGTCGGGTCTCGGGCAGCGGGTTGGATCGGCCAATCGCACTTGCCGGGCTTGTTTCATCCAGATGAACAAGTGGTTCGCGTTCATGCCATGACGTCCCGCCCACAACCGACACCGAATCACCGGACTCCTGCACCTCACGCACGTCTGGATAGGAGGGCACGCCATCCCTGAGCGGCGGTTTTTCGCCCGGATGCGCAGCCGCTCACGCATTGTTCTTCCTCACCGCTTCGTCCATCGCGGCGCGCAGCAACGGCGGCAGAGGCTGGATGGCCCGTTCCGCCTCCATGGTGCCCGGCAGATGCGTGTCGCAGAATTTCTGGGCGACCTGAACGGGCGTTTTCGGTCGCCAGCTGCAACGGCAACGTTCGGGCTGATGTCTGCGCTTCAGCTCCGCAAGGAAGCAAGGGAGACAAGCAGCCGCCGAAAACCATTTGGTTGCCATGCCAGAATCTCCTGCTGTTCGAGTGCCTCCGTCAGTCCATCAATTCGACAGGAGCGGCAAGAGTATGGCCTATCAGGTCCAACTACTTGATCCGCTCCAAGATCGAAACGTAGTTCGCTACCGCGGTACCGCCCATGTTGAAGATGCCGCCGAGCTTGGCGCCCCCCACCTGGGTGCCGCCGGCCTCGCCGGTCAGTTGCATGGCCGTCAGCGCGTGCATGGAGACGCCCGTCGCCCCGATCGGATGGCCCTTGGCCTTCAGCCCGCCCGAGGGGTTTACGGGCAGACGGCCACCCTTCTCCGTCTGACCTTCCAGCGCAACCTTCCCGCCCTCGCCGTGCTTCGCCAGTCCCATCGCCTCGTATTCGATCAATTCGGCGATGGTAAAGCAGTCATGCGTCTCCACGAAGGAAATGTCATCCAGCGTCACGCCCGCCTTCTTCAGCGCCCGCGTCCAGGCTTCCTCGCAGCCTTCGAACAGCAGGATATCGCGCTTCGACATCGGCAGAAAATCCTGCACATGTTCGTTGGCCAGGAAGGCAACCGCGCGGCGCATGGCGAGAGCCGTGACCGCGTCGGCCAGCACGATCGCCGCAGCGCCGTCCGACACCAGAGAACAATCGCTCCGCTTCAGGGGCCCGGCGACGAAGGGGTTCTTGTCGCTCTCCTGCCGGCAGAAGTCATAGCCGAGATCCTTGCGCATGTGAGCGTAGGGATTTTCGACGCCGTTCCTGTGGTTCTTCGCGGCAATGGCGCCCAGTGCGTCGGATTGGTCGCCGTGGCGTTGGAAGTAGGCGGAAGCGATCTTGCCGAACTGGCCGGCGAAACCTGCCGGAATATCGCCCTCTTCCTTCATGTAGGAGGCGCGGATCAGGTTCTTCTGCACCTCCGCCGGTAGGACGGCCGTCATCTGCTCGGCGCCGACCACCAGCACGATGCGTGCTGCCTTCGCGTCGAGCGCGCGAATGCCCTGCTTGACCGCTGCCGAACCGGTCGCGCAGGCGTTCTCCACGCGCGTCGCGGGTTTAAAGCGCAGACGGTCGTCCGCCTGCAACACCAAGCTCGCGGTGAAGTCCTGCGGCGAGAAGCCAGCGTTAAAATGGCCGAGCACGATCTCGTCCACGTCGTCGGGGCCGATGCCGGCGTGGTCCAACGCGTCGACCGCCACCTTCGTAATCATGCCCTCCAGCGTTTCGCCGTCGAGCTTGCCGAAGCGCGAATGCGCCCAGCCGACGATGCATGCGGTCATGGCCGTTCCTTCTCTCGCGGCTCGTCCGGCCGCACTGCAGCGGCGCGTAAGGCGAAGTTCAAGCTTGGCGGCATCTTGTCTACCTTCGACGTGATGAACTCGGTGGACTGATGCTATCGGGTGAAACGTCCACTCTCGCTCGGCCAGGCGACGCCGCACGCGAGAGCAAGTTCCTGTCGGACACCTCAGGCGGCGTAAAGGAGTGTTGGTCGCCGACACGAGCTCATGTATGTGGGTCGCTTCGACATCGCGGAATACGCTGACGATCATGCGGGCATTGAGTAGTTGCCAAGCCCTTTGCCTCGCTCAGAGTCCGCGAAGCGACGGGGCCGCCCCAACGTAGGTATGATACTCGTTATAGGAATTGTGCGGCAGATAGCCATGCGCCACGGCCACAACGTTCCCGTCGCGGTCTCCAATGGCGACGGTCGTGCCGCCACGGCACGTCCTCCTGTGGTGAGGATCGGCTCGGCGGACGCGCGGTGTAGGGCGAGCCACCTCACCGGCAGAGGCCGACAAACGGTCTCACAGTTCGGTGTCACACGAGCACTTGGGCCACCAAAGGTTCCGTGTCGGATACCGTTCTTCAGGACTCGATGCCCAACGGTCGCCAAGGGCATCATCCTTCCAGCTTCGACGCAAGCGCATCGCGCTGCCGCAAAGCTTCAGCAAGGATGCCGTCTTGATCCATGGTGGCTAGCCTCCCGCCCTTCATCACGATTTTGCCGTCAACCAGCACTGTGTCGACAGGGATCATGGACGAAGATAGCGCCAGCAAGATCCCAGAGTCGTCACGCCAAGAAAAATGGGTGATGTCGCGTGCCTCGCGGATGACCACGTCAGCCCGTTTGCCCACCTCAAGACTACCAATGCGGTCGCCCAGCCCAACGTTCATAGCCGCGTCAATCGTCTGCATGTAAAACGGATCAGCGTCGTGGAGCCGCTCGCCAATGGACGCGGAGAGGTAAAGGCTTAGAAGGCCGGCAATACCAATTGGATGGATCACGTTTGTATCGATCCCCAGCGAAACGCTCACACCCTGCTTATAAAGATATGGGAACCAGCATTTATGAGGGGGGGTGACCCGGTAACCAAGGGCATTATTGGGGCACCACGAAAGCCCCGGCTTTTCGGAGATGATGAGTTCGACGTCGGCATCGTCGAGAATGTTCATATGGGACAACATAGTGGATGGCTTGAGAGCGTTCAGACGATGCATGCGCACGGCTCCCGAGTCACCGCGCTTCCGTTTCTCGTCCGCCACGAACTCCGCCAGGAACGATTGATGCTGCCAAAGGATGACATCAGAATGTGCGGCAAGCTTTGCCGCTTCACGCGTCAAGTCGTCAGTCGCAGTGCCTTCGCCATAGAGACAAACGTACCCCCGGACCAGCGCGTTCTCGTCCTTGTTACGCCTAAGCTCGTAGCTCCATTGGTCGACGACACGCTGTGCGTCCGGCGGTGCCCGTTCTGCCAATGCGTCATTGTGCAATTGTGGGAAAATTTCGCGAAAAGACGATAAATCATCCCATCCGAAAGGCGCCGAAACCATCGCCCGCATTCCGCACCGCGTCATGGCATCCGCAAATGCATCAGTCTCAAACACTGTTCCAGGCTCGAAGTGAAGCGTGAACCCCCGCTGGAGCATCGAACAAGCCGCCGCCGCCGAGTAGGCGGCCGTAATTTCAGGTGTCGTTGCCGCTTTGAGAGAGGCATAGTTGACTTTACTCACTGCGCCCGATGCCGGTGAGAACGGGGCGCCATGGTATGGCATCCCAGTCATGTGCAGATGGGTCTCAATAAAGCCAGGATGCACTAGCGCGCCGCCAGCGTCGATTGTTGTCGCAGCCCTGTAGGCCGCCGCAATGTCCGCCTCGGGGCCGACAGCGACGATCTCCCCGTCCGTGATGGCTAGAGCACCAGGGCGGTAGTGGGGCCTAGCCCTGTTGCCGGTAAATACGTCACCGTTCAGGATTAGAATGTCGACTGCTCGTTTTGGCATGCCAGAGACTCTCATCTGTGATTGTATTTGTCGGATTGTTGATCTCGATCATCAGCCTCCGCTAAAAATCCTGGGCTGTCGACGGCGGAAGCATTATGGCAAAGCCCTGATTGTTATGCAGGCCGCGGATCTTCTCAGCCGGCAAATAGCGCGGGCCGACGATGTTTCCATGGCCTTGCCTCCTCCAGATCTCGCGCGACCCGGATTAGTGTGGCTTCGTCACCAAATCGCCCAACGATTTGGAGACCAATCGGCAGCCCGTCGACACTCTCAGCGAGCGGGAGCGACACAGCCGGTTGGCCGGTTATGTTGAAGATCGGCAAGTGACAGCCCTTGAAAGCCCGTCGCGTCCACTCCTCTGCTGACGAGTCGGTGTCGAGCAGGCTGTGCACCCCATGCGGATGCGCTACAAACGGCTGACTAGGTGTCAGCAAGATATCGAAACCGATTGTCGCTTCGGCCACCTGAAGCCGCAACCTTCTTACGGCTGCCTCCTGCCGCGCTATAATGGGGAGCGCATTTCGGTCAACATACAACTCGCGACGCCCGTACTCCCAGTACTTCAGATTGATCGGCTCAATGTGCTCGGCGTCGATGCTACGGCCGAGCGAGCGGGCAGCAGCCTCAAGCTCGTTCATATACATACCCGCTTCAGACAGGGCCAGGGTCACAAGATCGTCGAAATTGAAGGGCGGTAGGATCTCGGTGATTTCGTGACCCATTTCCGCGAGAAGGGTCGCAGTATCGTCTACCGCCCGCACTACTTCAGAGGCTACAGCCACCTCTCCCCAAGTGCGGCGCGCTATTCCCACCCTTAGCCTGCCAGTTGACCGTTCAAGCTCGTCCAAAAACGGGCGCTCTGGCTTCACAATAATGAATGCATCGCCCAAGTGCGGCCCTGAGAAAGCGTCGAGCGCTGCCGCCATGTCGCGAACACTCCGGCAAATCACAAAATCCCTGGCTCGGCCTCCCGTCTGGTCCTCGTTGCCGTCCGATGAAATCCGGCCCCGAGAAGGAAGACAGCCGACAAGACCGCACCATGCGGCCGGACCTCGGATAGAACCGCCGGCGTCGTTGGCGTGAGCGATGGGCGTGATACCCGCGGCGACCGCCGCTGCGGCGCCGCCTGAGGAACCACCAGCCGTCAGAGCCAAGTTCCAAGGGTTTCGCGTTATGCCGTGGAGGATTGTTTCGGTCGCTCCTGACATGCCCAACTCGGAGGTCGCTGTTCTACCAATCAGCCGCAAGCCCGCCTTCCTTGCCAATTTGACAAACGTAGCATCGGCGGAGGGACGGTATCCACGGTACAGCCTGCTGCCTTTTTCCTGCAGGCGCCCGGCTTCGCCCGGTCCGAGGTCTTTCCGGAAGAACGGAACTCCTTCGAAATGGCCTGAAGCTGCTGCCCCCACTCTCTCGAAGTCGTCATAGAACTCGATAACCGCGTTGATGTTCGGATTAACCTTACTGAAAGCGGCATGGGCAAGCTGTGACAGGTCGCTCGCCGTCACATCCCTTCCCTTCACCAGAGATGCCAATTCGCACGCGTCGAACTGGACGTACTCGCTAAGCTTCATCTTGATCGCGCTCCTACGCTTCTGCAGCTTGGACGGCACCTGCGCCCAAACAACCAGAGGGCGCCTTCGCGGCAAGAGGAAAAACTTATGGTCAACTTGAATGAGTTATGTTCCGCACTTTCGTTCTGACCTGGCCGTAGTCGCTTACGTGAGATCCAACCGAATGTTTCGCGCCCCTCTCCTCCCAATCATTCTTCCCCTCACGGTGGTATTTCCAAAACCGGTCGCAGATCTGCCGGACTTTGGCGTGATAGTTGTCCGGTGCCCCAGCGCGCGCTGGTCGCGGAGCCGCCGAGCGTCCCCATGAGAAGGCGAGCACCCTGTCGCAACCCTCAGCAAGATCTGTATTTTAGGGCATCCGCACAATAGTCCGCGTAGGGAACCAACCGTATCACCTTCCAGCCACTCGGTAAGCCATGGGTATCCGTCATCACGCGGCGGTCGCCGCAGCGGTGAAGATACCGATGGCGATGTCGAGTCTGCTACCGCTGCCGACATTGATCCGTCAGATGCCGCCGCCCAAGACCCGCCGTGCTGACCTACGACTCGTCGCATTGCGGAGAGGATCTGCTCGGGATCGATGATCCAGACGAAAGAACGAGGATCGTGATTGGCCGGATCGAAGGCGGCAAGTTGTGGCAGAACGAGATGAGGCGCCCGCCACAGCAGACCGAGGTCGCGGAAATTAAGACAGATGTCGCCGCCGGTGCCGCGCGAATTCGTCAAGCGCATCCGGAAATCGCGGCGATCTTGTTAAAATGCACATTGTTCCTGCTGGTCGCGTCGGCCATCCGTCGGCGCCACAATCTGCTAGTCTACGATATTACCGGCCTTTACCGGATGATGATGTCTACAGAAAGCGGGAATGCAGCGATTTGCTAAGGGGGCCGCAACTAAGTAAGATTTCAGTTGTTTGGCTCCGTTGGCGATTTGCCGGTGTGTGCGCCCACGCCCTTCCGGACGCGGTCTCAATTATCTCCGCCCCATAACAACCAAAGGCCGGTAATAACAAATGGGGCGTGACCAACCGGGTGCGCTTATTGAAGCTAACAGGCCAGAAGCGAGCGATAGCTCGGATGTCCACGATAGTTTCCGCGCAATGAGCTTACCCCTACAACAGCCTCAGGTTAAAAATGGTCTTTGAAGTTATGTGATGAACGACCAAATGCCCCCGTCGAATTCATCCGTTCTTCGCTTGATCGCCACGAGGCGCACACACGTACTACAGGGAGAGTCAACGCAGTGTCTAGATTTCCGTCGCACGCCCAAGTTGTTGTAATAGGCGGAGGCGTCGTGGGTGCGAGCGTCGTTTATCACCTCACGAAACTTGGCTGTACGGACATTGTCGTATTGGAGCGTAACGCCATTGGCAGTGGCACGACCTGGCATTCGGCCGCCGGACTGGCGACCACAAGCGAAAGCCCTGCCTTCCTCCGGAATTTCCGCTATTCCCGAAGCGAGATTGAATCCATTGAAAAAGAAGCCGGGCTTAGCGTCGGGCGAAAAGTAATTGGACGGCTGATCTTTTCTCACGATGAAAAGAGTATGACGCGGCTGCGGCGGATGGCGGCCCATGGTAGAAGCGCGGATCTCCCGCTAGAAGTTCTGACCTCTGCCGAGACGCTGGACTTGCTGCCGATCCTTTCTCCCGAAGGCATCTTGGGCGGCCTTTGGAACCCTGACGCATACCGTGTGGACCCTACAGGCCTGACGGAGGCGTTACTTCGCCTTGCGCGACGTAGGGGAGCGAAAGTATTCGAGAATGCTCGAGTAACGTCGATTGCTGCTGACTCATGCGTGCGCGCAGTGGCAACGGAGGAAGGGAAAATAAGTTGCGAAATCATCATCAATTGTGCTGGGATCTGGGCTCGCGAAATTGCGGGAATGGTGAATCTTTCACTGCCGATAGTCGCTAATGAACATTTCTATGTTATTACAAAGCCTATCGACGAAATGCCCACCGACATACCGAGTTTTCGTTCTGGAGACGACTTATTCTATGGCCGCGAGGAAGTAGGAGGACTTCTTCTGGGTGTATTCGATGAGAACGCACGAGTCATAAATGTCTCTGATTTGCCAAACGATTTTGCATTTGGTCTGCTACCAGAGCGATGGGAGCAACTGACTCCGTACGTAGACAACATTGTCGAAAAACTACCCATTTTTGCCAGAGCAGAGATAAAGACATTTATCAATGGTCCAGAAGCATTCACGCCGGACCATCACTACATTCTCGGTGAAGCTGACCGGGTGAAAGGATTCTATACATTGGCCGGCATGAACTCTGGTGGCATCGGTGCGTGCCTCGGGGCAGGTAGACAACTTTCCGAGCTTATTATTGAGGGTTCTCCGACTGAAGATGTGACGGATGTTGACATATGTCGCTTCCAAGAATTTGAGAGGTCGGACGAATGGCTGCGACTAATCGGTCCTGACCTGACTAGTTCCACCTATTTTTTTACAAAACCCAGCTCTATCCAAAACGTCAGGGACGTGCGGATCTCCCCTGTTCATCCTTTACTCAAGGCACAGAATGCCAATTTCGAGCCAGTTTGCGGCTGGGAAGTTGCGACGTCGTTCGGCAACCCTGATAATGATCCAATTTCGGCGGAGGTCTCGCTGCTCGGCTCAGCCGCAGGTCTCGTGGACCAGAGCTATTTTGGCAAGATCCGACTCAGCGGCTCAGACGCCACGGATGTTCTTAGGAAGACGACTGCCGAGTCCCTGCCTGAGATTGGAACGGCCGCCAAGACATTGGCGCTTGTGAACGCGCGGGCGGGCATCGAGAGCATGCCCACCGCTCTTCCACAGGGGACGAACGATTGGCTGCTCCTTGTCGAGCCAACTGAGGCGCCTCGGCTCCGCCGGTTTCTTTTATCTGTAGCGGTGCAGAGTAGGGTTGCCGAGGAAACCTCGGCTTGGGCCCAATTTCTCATCGCTGGACCATTGGCAGAAAAAGTCATTCGCGCCTTAGCGGGCTTCGACGACATAGGGCGGATACTTAGGAGCTACATCGGTGTGACGCCTGTAATAGTTTCGCCGATTGGCGCAGAATTTGTCATTCTCTGCGCCACCGAATATGCAGTCACACTCTACAAGCACATTCTGGAGCACAGTAAGTTGGCCGTTCCGCGGTTTGCGCCTGTGGGTTCATCGGCAATCGAGCGGCGGCGTATAGCGAAGGGGGCTGCCCGATGGGGGCGCGACGTTAATGCGTATCTCCCCGCGGTGCTCGGAGGGACTGAAATTGACTCTCATGTCACCAAAATAATGGCATTTCGAACCACCGGGGTGACGCCGGCCGACCCGCAGGTTCACGCTCCAATTTGGTCGGACGATGCTTGTGTCGGCTACGTTACGTCGATTGGAAAAGCACCAGACGGACCTAGTGTGACCGCAATCGCCAGGATATTCGGAAGTCTCGGCCGGGAGATTTGGATTGACACCGGCGCTGGCATGGCCCGACTCGAAAAGTATCCAACGTAGGCCGCAGGCACGTATAACCTCCAGAGGCCGAGGTTATCGCCGAGTTAGCCGCATGGCCGACCAGCTCGCTAAGTTCGTGGAGCGCGGCTCAGCAGAGGACATTGAGACGGTTGGGAACGGTGGATGACGTCTCGCCAGACTGGGCGCTTCTGTCTCCAACCAGAAAGCTTTCATCACTCGCGCTCACTTGGCTTGGGCGCGGTGATGATTTACTGCGACACGCTCCTCTGATCACCTGGCCATAAATCTTCGGCCCTCGTAATAACTCTCGTTGCTCGCTTGCTAAGTCCCTTCCCAATTAGAATGGCCAGGTAAGCTACTGGAGTATTTTTATGTCTGCTGGACGCAAAGTCGTGATCACTTGCGGTCACAGGCGAGGCGCACACGCCAACAATGTCGCCATATCTGCCGATCACCCCGGAGCAGATCGCCGAGCGGGCGATCGGTGCGGCGGAGGCGGCGCCGCGATCGTCCATTTCCATGCCCGCAATCCGGAGGACGGCCGCCCGACCCCGCACCCTGACTTATACGCTCCGGCTATCGCTCGTATACGCCGAGAGTCCAATGTGGTCGTCAACATCACAACGAGCGGCGGCCCGAAGGCGGCCATCGAAGATCGGATCGCGGCCGCGCTGCGATTCAAGGGAGCTGGCTTCCTTGAACATGGGATCGCTTTCTCCCTACGGACGGCAGCGGATCCTCGACAGGACTATCACTGGTCTGTCCTTGCGACCGGAAAGCATCAGTTCCGGCTGTACAACATGGGGGCGACCATCGGTTCAAACGTGCGGGTGGGGATTATCTCTACGTCGAGAAAGGCAAGCTCGCCCGGTCCAATGCGGAGCAGGTGTTGCGGATGCGGGACATCCTGCCCCTTTTGTCCTTCGACATCGCGACACCAGATGAGGCCCGGGAGATGCTCGGGCTCAAAGGGCCAGAGCAGACCCTTGGTTGAGATGCTGGCTGCAATGGACGAGTCGCTGAGCCCGGAGGTTCATGGCGGATATTATGGAATTGCTGTGGGCTACCTCGATGTCGAGGTGCCACTGAATCTGACTTTGTTGCCGCAGCTGAGCGCTGAGTGCTCGCTTGACAGAGGGACCCAATGATCAATGAGCGGAATGTCAGCCCCATACGTGCCGCGCCGGGGCCGTGGAGCGAGGAGGATATCAGGCGCATGCCAACCCGAGGGTTTCAGAAGGTTCTTGGGATTGAGCTCGACGAGGTGTCCCCCGAACGCATCGTTGCACATATCGACGTCGAGAACCGGCACATCAATTCTGGCGGCGCGGTGCACGGCGGCGTGCTCATGTCCCTTGCGGACAGCCTCGGCGCTATAGGGGCGCTGCGAAACCTCGGACCAATGCAAAGAACGGCGACGCTTGAGTCCAAGACGAATTTCGTGCGCCCCTGTAGAGGCGCGAGGATTTCCGCCGAATGCCGACCGCTTCACCTGGGCCGACAGACATCCGTGTGGCACACCATGGTGCGGGATGAAGACGGAAGGATCTGCGCACATGTGTGGCAGACGCAGATCCACATTGACGTCCAGGTTTGACCGGCCGGCCTTTCACCAAGACGGACGTCAGAACCATTATCGTCCCAGGTCAAGGAAGTCAGCGAGCGCGGGGGGCGAGAAATACGTCATAAATGCGAGGCCTGTTGGCGGATACCTTCGGGGTCCATGCCTGGAGGGGCGATCGGGAGGAGGGTACTCATCCACCGTAAGACCGCCGGCATCGCGCGCATTAGAGACTAGAAAGAGGAAACAGGATCGATCATCTGCTGATGCTCGATGTTGGAGGCAGGGTCCCGGTCGGGGAATCTTCGATGGAACTGAGTGGCCGACTACGTCGATGCCCGTGCTTAGATAGAAGCAGCCCCAGGCGTACACACGGAAATGCGGTATCCAACCCGCGCATAAGAGTTTGCAAACCGTCGTCTTGAGCCTGTCTCCTATATTGCGCATTAGCAGCTAGCCTATGCAGGACCAGCCAGTATTGGCGGGGTGGACAGTCGTGGCTATGCCGCCTGCATTGAACACTTGCATTGAACATAAGAATTCCAACGGGTCAGAAACCTCACTCTGCCAGAGCGTCGGTCGATATCCCCTTCCCGTGGATCTCTTCTCCTCGGCAGACAGCACGATGGCGTGCGTCGTCGGGTCGACGTAGGGGCCGACCACGCCGCGCAGCTTGTCTATGAACTGCGGATCGCTGGAGAGCTTGAATTGTTGCCAGCGGTTTGGCTGCAGCCCGTGCGCCTCCAGATACATCGCAGGCACTGGGGTTCATGTCGGCTGCTTGCGCCATCATGTTGGCGGTCCAGTGCGTCGTTTCGCCCGGCGGGTTTTCCAACGTCAGCGCCACCACGCGCTCGGTCACTTCCGGTCGAAGCGGCGGAATGCGCGAGGTCTTGTCGCGCAGCCGCTCGAAAACCTACCGCGGCAAAACATTCCTGCCAGCGCTACACGCAGGTCTTGGACTTGCCGTTTTGCCGCACGATCTCCACAGTGAGTGAGCGCCCACGCCGTCGGGGCTCAACAGTATAATCTGAGCGCGCCAGCTGCTGCGCGCATTGCGATCCCTGATCAGCCCAGCTAGGCGCTCGCGATCAATCGAAGAAACGGTGAGGGAAATTCCTGTGCACACGGCTTTGCGACCACCCTCGCCTCGATAGTTGAGCAGCGTCGACCGCTGGCGAGAACCGCGAGAAGGTGTCGACAACGGTGAGCACGCGGATCTTGCGGCCGGTCGCCAGCTGGTCGTGCACGAAGTCCATCGCCTAGTCACTCTGTGTAGGATCGGCACGATCTTCTGGCAGCTTCGCCTTGGCGTCTTGTCCCTGACCTGCAGAGTCCTCTCCTCGATAGATTCGCTTCGGGTTGACCCCCATTCTTCCCGGTGCAGCAGCACAGGAATGCCATCAAGCAGATCGCCCCACACTCTGAGGTGCTCGCTCCAGTGCTCCTTAACACCCGAATCGCGCGCTCGCGGACCTCGGGCCAATAGCTGTTGCCGTTCCGTTTGTTATGGCTCCTTCCTCCCAGGAGTTGGAGCCTCCGCAATCTCGGCCCGGTGCAAATTTCGCAAATCTCCCGCCTGCCCGTGACGCCGATGCTCCAGAGCCTGCTCTGGCTTGCAATAATTTAATAAAAACGCTATATCTTTGTCACAAAAGTTACAAAATGAGCGGGTTGGCGAACCATGCTGACATCTCCGCATGAGGAATGGTGTTTGGTTTTCATAACTCCACAAATTGCAGTATATCTCTTGATTTCAAGTGAGACTGCAGGGGCTTTCGAAAGGGAGCGCCAAATCCAGAAGAGCCATCGTGCATAGCCTCCTTCGACAGCTTGGGGAAGGGCGCTGCTTCATCCCGGTTGGCGCCCACCCGATTGGACTTCCGATCGCTCATCGCATTGTCCCCCCACAGTCCTCCGCGCGCGGATATGAAGATGCTTTCATCGCCTCTCCGGAATGCCTTGTCACCACCAAGCGAATCGAGGTCAGCCAGGGTTTTGTGGACCAGGAGTACGGATTCGGTCGGCTGGCATTTGTCTTCCATCTCAATGGCCAGCGGATCGTTGACATTTCAGGTCTGGGGAAACGCCATCTCAATGGCCCGTCGTTCAGCGTCCACTATCTGCCCAACGGCGCCACAAAGAAGAGCACTTGGATGACGAACGACCGCGAAACCGCGGTCGTGATTGGTTTCTCGCTTCATACGCCGCCCCAAGTGGTCAGCAAACTCCTAAGACAGGTGCCGGAGATTCAGCGTTTGCTACCGGTCTGTGAGAGTAAGCCGATGTGGCTTGAGCGGCCTCTGACAATCGAGATGGAGCAGGCGGCGCGCTTCATATTGTGGCCAAAGGTACATCCAGCCTTGTTCCCCAATGTTCTGATGACCAAAGTTGATGAGCTTTTGTGTCTAGGGATTGATGCTCTAATGTATTGCGCGTCTGCTGAGCGGCTAAACTCGGTGCAGGCAAAGTTGCAGCAAGCGTGGCAGATCATCGAAACAAATTTAAGGGACATTCCATCGGCGGCTGAGCTTGCCCGGAGGGTGGATTTGCCGGCCAGCACATTTTCAGTAGAATTTGAGAAAAGATTCGATATTTCGCTCTCAGATTTCAGACTACAGGCACAAATGAGGAACGCGCACCATCTGCTTGTGACAACGGGTTTGCCGCTAAAGTCGATCAGCTATCAAGTGGGCTATCATCATTCGTCCAACTTCTGCACGGCCTTCAGACGCTATTTTGGCCGAACGCCGACAGAAGTGCGGGATGCTGCGAGATGATAGTAATAGTGGGCATAACGGTAGCGGCTGTGGGACATGCGGCGCGGAATCCAGTGCTTGCATCACTCTTCGACAGCGCGATCCGCCGCGGCAGGCGCAGGCGGTGGAAGGCCCAATGACGACCGCTCGCGTTCGATATTTTCTGGCCTGCGGATTCCGATGATTTACCGGCATTCCGATCAAAAACCGGACGGTGATGTGGAGTGCACCCCCAGACTGAGACAAGGAAATCGCAGACAGTTTCCCTGCAAGGGGAGGAAACTGGAGCATGGCCGGACGGCAAAGTGTCATTGATGAGGACCAAAAGCTGGAGCTGCTCCAGTGCATGAGACGGGAGAACCCGCCAGCAAGTTGGCAGATGAGCTTGGCATCAGTCGCCAACGACTTTACGAGTGGCGTGACTACCTCAGGCTTCATGGTAATCTGAAGTCACGTTGGCGCGGCCGGCCGGCCAGATCGATAGCAGTAATTGACGCGGTCGCGTTGCACAGCGCAGTTGATGTGCCGGCGCCTCAGGAAAGGCACTGACCAAGGCCAAGCGCCGATAAAGGAACTGGAGCAGAAAGTCGGGCAACAGCAGCTTGATCTCGATTTTTTTAAGAAGCCTTGCGGCACTTCGAGGAAGATCATCGTCGGAGCAGCGCTCCTGGCGAAACGGGATCTTCAAAGTCATCGAGAAGATGACGACCGGCCTGTCGCAAGGCGAATTCAACATCGATAGAATGTGTTGGCTCGCCTTGCGACAGTGGGAACTTCATGCCGTGTGCGCGCAGCCACAGCAAGACGCGGCACGCCGAGCCCAGTTCGGCGAAACGGGTGAAGATCGTACGGATGACATTTACGACCGCCTCGTCAGGGTGGAGAAGGATCTCGCCGTCATCCTCGCCCAGACGAAGCCGACCGGCAGGCCACGGCGCAATTCGCCACGTGCCGCTTTGTTCTTGATGCCGCCCTTGAGGCGGGCGCGCAGGACATGCAGCTCGGCCTCGCTCATGGCACCTTTCAAACTCAACAAAAGCCGGTCGTTGAACAGGGTCGGGTGGTAGATGCCGTCGGCATCTCCAATCAGCGTGTCGGTCAACCCGGCCAGCTCGATCAACCGGTGCCAGTCGGCGTTGTTGCGCGCCAGCCGCGAGACCTCCAGGCCGAGCACGATGCTGACCCGGGCGAGCGCGACCTCGCTGGTCAGCCGGGCGAAACCGCTGCGCATGACGTTGCGGACAGACCGAGATCCTCGTCGAAGACCACGATGCGCTCGGCCGGCCATCCGAGATCGCGCGCCGACCAGACAGCGCGTATTGCCGCGCGGTCGATCCGCGGTTGTTCTCCACCTGCGAGGTGCTCGACTTGCGCAGGTAGACGATGGCTTGCCGCGCTAGGTGACTGGCGGTGATCTTGCTGTGTTCAGTCATGATCCGCTTCCCTGGCCATGAGCATGCGCGCGATCATCAGGGCGAGCCGACGCAGCGCGTTCGCTCGCGCCTCCACGTCCAGCCTTTCCCAGGCGGGTGGGTCGGGCCGCCGCTCGCTTTCTTCGTCGGGAAAGGTCAGCTTCAGCTGTCGTTGCATGCCGCGCCTCCTTGTGGTCGGGCGGCGACTCGCCGCGCCGCTCAAGGAGAGCGTCGGCCACAAGGCGCAGATGCAGAAGGTCTGCAAGCCGCCCAATGCCCCCATGATTGGCCGGCGTCCCGGTGGCATCGCCCTTTCCGGCGCCGAGATCCGTCCATGCCACGGGAATGTAGGTGCGGCTGCCGTCCGGCAATTCCACAAGCAGCACAGGCACGCCGCGGCGCTTGTCGGACACCCTTGCGGCAACGCGCGCCACCAGGCTATCATGATTAAACCGGTCGAAGGAAACATCTTCAGACTGCCTGTTACCAATGCGTTCCGGCCGTCGGTGACGATCACCCGCGCGGGCCATGCCTTTGAAGGGGCGGTCCCTGGTTGCATACAGCCGGCTTAAGCGTGTGCTCAAACTCATCCGAGCATTCCTCAATGCGGAGGTGATGGAGGACGGCTCGGTCCGTCCGGTGGACGAAGAGACCCCGCAAGGCGGCGGCGGTCGCGAGGCGCCCGGTATCCCGATGAATCCTGAATCTCACCAGGCCTTAGAGCAAGGCTCAGAACCAGTTGCGTTTTCCAAGGTCTCGGAGGATCTCGCGTGCTGCATTGTGACCCGGTACGCCCGACACGCCCCCACCTGGGTGTGAGGACGCGCCGCACTGGTACAGACCGCGTATTGGTGAACGATAATCCGAGTAGTGAGCAGCCGGCCGCTTGAAGAACATCTGGTCGATGCTCATGTCGCCGTGGTTGATATGGCCGTTCGGAATGTTGAGCTGATCCTCGATGTCTTTCGGGAGCAGCAGCTGCGTGTCGATGATGCCATCGGAGAAGCCCGGCGCGAACTGGTCCAGCGTATCCAGCACCGACTTCAGGAATCTTGATCGCTCCTGTCCCCACGATCCATCCGTCAGCTCGTAGGATGTGTGGCCGCCGTAAATCTGAACGATATGCTTGCCCTTTGGCGCCAAGCTGGGTTCAAGGACAGTGGGCTGCGTGATGATCATGGACGGCTGTGACGAGTACCAGCCGGGCGCGGCCTCGACGTAGGCTCGCTCGAGGTACTGCATATCGGGAGCAATCTGGACGATCGCCGGGTTTTCCATCCGCGCCTCGGCCCTATTGTACGACGAGTATTTGGGCAGGGCCTCGCAGGCTATGTTCAACTTGAACGCTGCGCCCTTGGTCTTGAAGCGCTGGATTTCCGCCACAAACTCCGAAGGCAGCTCCTTCTCCGGCACAAGCTTTCCAAATAGGAGCTTGGCGTTGAGGTTTCCCACGATTGTTTTGGCGTGGTACTCCGTGCCATCGCTGGTGACCACCGACCTCGCATGCCTGCCGCGGACGTCCACCTTAACCACGTCCCGTTCCGTCAGGATTTCAACGCCATGAGCGCGGGCGCATGCGGCCATGGCTTGGGTAATCGAGCCCATGCCCCCGACGATCTGTCCCTTAATCGCGTCTTCCTCGACCCGACCCGTGCTGCCACCATGCAGAGCTAGCCAGGCGGATCCTGCCGTTCGCGGGCCGATCAGGCTACCACCCACAGCAAAGGCGAAGGCGGCCTTCACTTCGCTACTTTCGAACCAGCGGCTGAGGTACTCCTCCGAACTCTGTGTAAAGAGGTCAATTAGCTTGTAGAAGTCATTTCCAGCCATCCGGTTCGTCCAGAGGAACTTGGCAGTCTTCATCCGTCCGCCTAACGACTCCGCGACCAGGTCCACGGGGGTTTGCAACTTCAGCTCGTGCACAAACTCGGAAACCCCAGCCAGATGGGCGCGGAACTCCGGATAACGGGCTGCGTCGGATTTTGAGAAGCGTGAGAGCATGGCCTGCGTCTCGGCCATATGCCCGCCGACCATCATAGACCGCAAGTCGTCCACCGGCCTAAATACCCGGTAATCGGCTTTGAACGACTTAAGTCCGTACTTTTTCAGCTCAAGATCCGAGACGACCTTCGGATGGATCTGAGCACCCACATACGAATAGACCGAGAAGGTGAAGCCCGGGAAGACCTCCTGGGAAAGCGCTGCACCTCCCACGACATCGCGCCGTTCGAGCACCAGAACACTGAGGCCAGCCTTGGCTAGGTAGCAGGCGCAGGCCAGTCCGTTATTTCCACTGCCGATGACGATGGCATCATAATTCTTGGGCATTGCCTGTCCGTATCTGAGTTCGAGGGGGTGAGAGGCCGCACACACTACTTGGTTTCTTCCCGGATCCGTGCGCCGCAACTCTTGCTGAGCTGGAAGGTCGGCCGCACGAACAATACCCAACCTTGTGCCATAAGCGGCCCGCGGTCATTGGTTTTTAGTTATGGCCAAGTTGGGATTACTATATGCAATCCGTCCGTGCGGGTGCTTGCCCAGAACAATCAAATCTAGTGGCCCGGTCTGCCATACCGACGCGAAACTCCGCAGTTACGATTGGGAGAGCGCCCCTCCTATGCGGTCTCGAGACGGAGACCCTGCGATGTGCCAAGGTAGCGTTTGAGCGTATTCCGGACGCGGCGGCACCGGCTGCGGTCATGCCGTGCCGAAAGTACTGGAGCCCCCCGCATGGGTTCTGTGAAGGTAGCCCAATCACCATTCGGTCACCCTGGGTGGCGCTGCCTGCGAAGACGCACCCGATACGGTCTGCAGGAGTAGCGGGTGGAAGGGGGGCGAAAAGCTAAACCGGCGTCGCCGGTTGGGTCTCATAAGCAGATCGGCCTGAACTGTGCCGAGTGTAGACCATCGACCGCGGGCCGGGCTACAACGTCTTAGTGAGATAACGAAGTGAGCGCCGGAAGCCTCGGATTCAACCGGCAACGCCTCCAAGTCGCGCGATGGCGTGGGAGGTAAGAAGCGATCAGACGCGGGAGGATTCGTCTATCTTCACTGCCGGGCGCGGACAACACGCTCGAGACGGGGGAAAGCTCTCATTGCCCCGTCTTCCGCAACGCCCCGGGGTAGAGCGCACCGCCTAGGGGCATCAAGGTTGGAAATCGGAACACGGTAACTCGGATCGTCTGCCCAGTACGGAACTGGGCTCGCCGCGACGGCCGGAGATGGACGACCACCGAGGGCGGAGCTTCCGTAGTAGTCGGAGCGCGGGAAAGCCGCGCGCACGGCGAAGGGAAGCAGGAAGACGGTAGACTTGCACGACGGAGGAGTGATCTGTGGAATGGATCACCGGGCCGCCAAGGCTTGGGTACTCGGCGTTCAGCGCGAACTCTACCAGTTGAGCAAGGTAAATCCCGAAGACGCGTGGCGGGACATGTGGGGTTCGGTAGCTGCCGCGATAACCGAGTTCCTTCAACTCCCGGAAAAGCCGGCTGCCGGTAAGGCCGGGATATCGCGTAACACGTCCGCTATCGGTCCCGGCGTCCGCCGGAGACGGAGCTGCGCACACGGGTACGCGACCTCGCCAACGAGCGCCGCCGCTTCGGCTATCGACGCCTGTTCATTCTACTCCAGCGAGAGGACGCGCCATCAGGGGTCAATCGCATCTACCGGCTCTAACGCGAGGAGGGCCTGACGGTGCGCAAGGGCCGAGCACGGCGACGAGCGGTCGGCACGCGGGCGCCGATCCTGGTTGAGGCGAAGCCGAACGCGCGCTGGTCGCTGGACTTCGTCCATGACCAGTTCGCCTGCGGGCGGCGGTTCCGGCTGCTGAACATCGTCGACGACGTAACGCACGAATGCCTTGCCGCGATCCCGGATGCGTCGATCTCCGGTCGGCGCGTTGCTCGGGAAATGACTGACCTGATCGCCCGGCGCGGCAAGCCGGACATGATCGTTTCCGACCACGGCACAGAGTTCACCTCGAACGCAATCCTCGCCTGGTCGAAGGATCATCGCGTCGAATGGCACTACATCGCGCCGGGCAAGCCGATGCAAAATGGCTACGTCGAATCCTTCAACGGCCGAATGCGCGACGAGCTGTTGAACGAGAGCCTGTTCTTCGGCCTCGACCACGCCCGCAGTGCCATCGCCGAATGGAGGCAGGACTTAAATCCTGTTTCATAACACCCATCTGTCTATGTCGTTGAAGTGAATAGGTTTTGCTGATCTGGATGCGATCCCATGGGGTATTTTGGGTTTTGCCGCGCGCGATGAACGATGCGCTGAGCCGCCGGTTCGTCAACCGTTGATCGGCTGAAGACCCATGGACCATCCGGCAGAGGATGAACGCCTTCGATCTCGCCCGCCTCGGCGGCGAGCCTGAGGGTCTTCGGTGCAACGCCGAGAAGGCGCGCCGCCTTGTGATGCGACCTGTGCGCGGTGACCCGCTCGCGTGTTCATCGATTGCCGTGGCCGGTCACCAGTCCATTGCGGTTGAGGATGCCGGCAATCAGATCATCATTAGCGATGAGCACCAGTTGGCGGACGGCCGCGATGATATCGCCGGACGTGCTGTTGCGCTGTCCACGGCGCCGCTTCGGCAGGCGCAGTTCAGTATGGACGCCGCCAACCCAATGGATCAGGAGAACGATCTCGGAGGCTTCGTCATCGATATCGGCGACCACCTCCCGGATGACGGTACGAACGATGCGCTTCTTGAGCCTTGCATCCGTCGTCGGCGCCGCCCACACAGCCTTGAGATCGGCGGCGAGCGCGGTGACGTGTATTGGCGACAGAAGTGATGGCTCCGATGTCGAGGCATCATGCGCGGCAATCCTGCTCTCGATCTTGCCGACACGCGTAAGCGCCCGGTTCCATCGCAACTCCAGTTCCGCCGCAACCAGCCGGTTCTGCGGATCGATGGCGTCGTATCGCCGGAATGCCCGATCGGCGCTTTAGCGTGCCGCCTCGCGATCGCGCATCAGAGCATCGCGGACCTGATCGCGGCGACTGGCCGCTTGCGCTTCGGCCTCGACGGCCGCGGCTATCGCTCCCGGCTCGACAACCCGCAGAAGAGCTTCCTCGATGACGTCGTCGACGCGTAGTCAGGCGATGCAACGCGGCTCGCCATTGTCAAGCAGACCCCGCCAGCAGGAATAGCGCGGAATGTTGTGTTTGGTTCCCGTGTAGCGGACCGTCAGCTTGCGGCCGCAGCGCCGGCAGCGGACAAGGCCGGCGAGCAGAGCGTCGCCATGCTTGGGCGCCCCGTGATGCCGGCTCGTGGGCACGTTGTCGCTCACCATCTTGCGGATCGCTTCCGCCCTTTCCCAGCCGACGTAGCCTTCGTGTGCACCCGGGATCAGCGCCAGCCATTCATCACGCGCCTTACGGCGGCTGTGCGAGCGAATGGCTGTTGCATCATATCCCGACGCAGCACGAGTCTTGCCATAGGCGTAGGCGCCGCCGTAGATCGGGTTCTCGATCATTCGGTGGATGGTCGCATAGCTTGGCCTGCGCCAGACCACATCGCCATTGTTGCGCTTGGCGGGCAAATCCAGCCCATGTTCGAGGAACCAGAGCAGGGCCTGGCGGGCACTGCCAAGTTCCGCCACCTTGTCAAACACAAGGGTGATGGCCTCCTGCATGCGACGATCGGGATCCTTCTCCAGCCGGTCGCCGACCTTCACAAAGCCGACCGGGGCAGCGACGACGAGTTCACCGCGCCGGGCCTTCTCATGGCGGGCCGACAGGGAGCGCTGACGCAGAAGAGTGAGCTCATACTCGTTGAGACTGCCCTTCAATCCCAGCAGCAGCCGGTCATTGCCCTGGCGCGGTGCGTAGACCGTCTCCTGGTCGATCAGCACGGTATCGACGACGCGGCACATCTCGATGAGCTGCTGCCAGTCGCGGCTGTTGCGGGCGAAGCGCGATACCTCCCGCACCGCAACCGCCCCAACCTTGCCGAGACAGACTGCGGCGACCATCCGATCGAAGCCCTTGTGGGCGTTCTTTCGTCGTGTTGTTCAACACCGCGAGGCCGCATTCCACCCTCGGCTACCAGACCCCGGCGGCCTCCGCCGGAACCCTCGCCGCAACCGGCCCCGACGCTGCGCTCAATGAAGGCTTCGCGTCTCCGCCGGTTGCTCAAACCGCGCCATACGGCGCAACAGAAACGGCCGAGGCTCTAATCGCCGCTGGATGAAAGTTCAGTGGCAGGTCAGGGAGTATTGAGCCGGCATCGACAACGCCGCCGCCTCAAATGCTCCGACCCGTTCGCTAGCAGTATCTTTCCCGAAGCAAGTCGACTGCGTGCGTGCCTCGGTTCGAGAGCAAACGCGCCACATGTTTAGAATCCGCCAATCTGTTGCGAACGCGACAGCACGCCCCCCCGGAAGGACGCGAATTTGCTGCTGCGCAAGTTGGTCTAGATCTTGCGCTGTCCATTATTGCCGCACGGAAAGGGCGGTCGCAGGACTCCTAAGTTAACGGAAGGGGCATCGTGAGTGCTTCTCCTACGATTTTCCACTGCGACTTCTTTGCGGTAGCGAGCGATGCTGTTCGTAGGCGTTCCAAGAGAGGTGTGACTATGAAATCCTCGTCAAGGGAGAACAAGCCGGTCAAGAGGTTCTGTGGCAAAATCGCCACGGAGCTTGCAACAGGAGGGATGCCCTCCAGTTTCAGGAAAGCCGAAAGGATTTCCCGATGACCGGAGCCAGTCGGGAGCAGCCTCAAAGCCAACAGCAGCAGGCGCGCAGGCCTCGGCCGGAGGCCAGGATTGCGCAGGCCCTGCCGCCGGAATCGGTGACGTGCGACAGCCCGCAGCTTCCGGGCCAGACCTTGTCCATGACCGCTCCCGCAGGGCATCTGACGCTGACGGATCAGCAGGGCGCCCCTCAGGCCGAGCTCGGATTCGTCGCCTATACACGGGACGATGCCGATTCGGCGACTCGTCCGTTGACGTTTGCGGTGAACGGCTGTCCGGGCGTTTTCTCAGTCTATCTGCATCTTCTCGGGGTCGGAACCTGGCTCTTGCCGATGGGGGGACCGACAATCAGCCCCTCGACTCCGCCGACCCTCGTGCCTAAACCCCAAGACTTCGACTTCACGGATCCCGTGTTCATTGAGCCCCCCGGCACGGGCCACAGCCGCGTTGTCAAGAGGGCGGAGACTTATGCTTCGGGCGAGTATCTGGTCGATCTTGTGCGGGGCCTACAGCGCAAGCAGGCCGTCGATCGGATCACTCGACGCGTGGCGAAGTTGAGCAGGCTCGATCCCGAACTGACGCGCCCCCTTGCAGGGCGTATCGACTTGCGCACGATCCAGCAGGAGTTGCGGCGTGGCTCATCATGGTCAGCGCCTACGGTACGGATAGCGCTTGATCGCCCGCCCCCTCATTCCAAATCCCGACAGGCGTCTCCCGCACCCGACACCAATCTTCATCTTGCCACAGAACAGAGACCAGTGTGGCTGCAAGGGTATGGGTCGAAATACATACGGTCGCTGCTATACACTATTTTCAAATCCACCTTGATCACCGCTGGAGACAATACCGATGCGTTCCCTTGAACTTATCTATAAGGCCATTAATGAGATCAACGCCCAGAACCCTAACGCACCGCCTGTCTCGAAGGGTCCTGATACCCTGCTCCTTGACGCCAAAGGCGGCGTTGACTCTCTTACCTTGGTCAACCTCGTAGTCGCTATCGAGCAGGTCGTTTTTGACGAAACCGGCAAGTCGATCGCTCTGGCGGACGAGTCGATATTCTCGTCGGCCGAGAACCATCTTCAGAGCATTGGAAGCCTCTCCGCCTATCTGGATACCCTCTCGCTAGACGCCTAAAGTATGTCTGAGATCATCAATTTACACGGAACCCCTCCAAACCCTAGGGTTATTTTAGTAACCGGCTCCAGCCGCGGAGTCGGCCGAGGTGTCGTAGAGGCGTTACTTGCTAGAGGCAATGATGTTTACGGCTGTTCGCGCAGCAGAGGCCAGTTGCTTGAACATGAGCGATATCGCCATGTATCGCTTGACGTCGCAAACGAAGCGGCCGTGCGGACGATGCTCAATTGCATCGTAACGACACACGGGCGTCTTGACGTTGTAGTCAATAATGCGGGCGTGAGTTTATCACGCCTCGCCCTGTTAACCCCGGCATCCGATTTTATGAATGTCCTAGAGGCTAACTTAGTAGGAGCATTTGTTGTCATGCGCGAGTCCATCAGGTTGATGAAACGCGCGAAGTTCGGCCGAATAATCAATTTTTCGTCCGTCAATGTACCGCTGGCAAGTGTAGGTGGCGCATCCTACAACGCCAGCAAAGCGGCACTGGAGAATCTATGCATCACCCTTTCGCGTGAATGCGCTAGCGATGACATCACAATAAACTGTGTTGGTTTGTCGCTCGTAGGCGAATCCGGTATGGTCGATGCTCTATCTCATGAATCTCTCGCGGATAAGAGACAGAATCTTATTAAGCCGGCCCTGCTGAACGTCCAAGATATACTGCATGTAGTGGACTTTTTTGCTTCGCCATTCGCCCGTAACATTACAGGTCAAACCATATATTTTGGAGGCGTTTCGTGAACGTGATTTCCAACGTGCACAAAATCACAACGGAACTTGGACGGCAGAATGGCTATATTGTAGAGAGCATCAGTCGCCATGCCATCGTCATTGATCCAGGCGCAGAAGCGGAGCGTTTTCTTGGCGTCATTAGCGCTCGGAAGCTAATGCCACTGGCTATCCTCAACACACACGCCCATTATGACCACGTTGGCGCTGTGTGCAGACTGATGGAGAATTTCGCGAATCTACTGTTCTACCTTCATGGAGCAGATAGAAACTTGCTTCGTCAAGCGAACCTTTACCGTAGCTATTTTCGCAAAGGACAATCGATATCGCTTCCGTCCGACTTCATCGATCTTGCGGATTTCGACGGATGCGGTTTGCCATTGAGAGACTTCCAGGTCGAGTGCATTTCGACGCCTGGCCACACCAAAGGCAGCGTCTGCTTTAGGTTGGGCGATCATCTATTTACCGGAGACACTCTCCTCCCCAATGGAGCCGGTCGCACAGATCTGCCAGGAGGGTCGGTCACACAGATGCAGGAGAGCATCCAGCTCTTAATGAAACTGCCAAGTCACCTCACGATGTATCCGGGGCATGGTGCCATTGGTCCGTTTCGTGACGCTCAAGCTCTCGCAGCTTCAACAACCGCGCTCACAAATTGAATGTCTATAAACATGGATACGTCGATGGATCCTCTCGAGCGCCCCATGGTCACCAAAGCCAGCATCGAGGCCATTGCTTATGCTCTGCCTGAGCGCGTTCTTACAAATGAAGAACTCGCACGCGAAAACCCAACTTGGGACATGGTCCGCCTCCTTGGTAGGACAGGAGTTGAAGAGCGGCGTATCGCTGCGCATGACGAAACTGCTCTGGACCTGGGCTACCGTGCATGCCTTGCGCTCGAACAGCGAGACAGACTGGCCCGCGGCGAAATTGACACAGTTATCTTTTGCACAGAAACGCCGGACCATCCAATACCGCCGAACTCGTGCATTTTACACGAAAGGTTAGGCCTTTCACCACGTGTTATGGCCTTCGACATTACACTCGCTTGTTCAGGATTCGTATACAGCCTCGGTATTGCGCGTGGTCTTGTACTAGGCGGAGTCTCGCGACGCGTCCTGATAGTTACTGCGGATACCTACTCGCGCCTCATTCATCCAGCAGATCGCTCAAGCCGCTGCCTTTTTGGAGACGGTGCGGCAGCGACAGTTGTATCCAGATCAAGCAGACATCAGTGTTCAACAGGTGACGATCAGCTCGATGTGGTCGATGTTTTGTTCGGCACGTCAGGGGCTCAGTACGAGCGCTTCATCGTTCGAGCAGGTGGCGCTCGTTTACCTCGATCTACCGAGACGGCAAAAGAAGTTTCCGATCAGAGCAACAATATCCGCACGGCAGAGCATATTGAGATGGATGGACTTGGCGTATTGTCCTTCTTCAACACTACTATCCCAGAAACCGTGCGCGACCTGCTCGATCGAAACAATCTTCGCGTCGAGGACGTTGGATCATTTGTATTCCATCAAGCGAGCAAGATGGCAATTGATGGTATTGCTCGTTCGCTGGGTCTCAACGCAGACCGACTCATATTCGATATGAGAACCCTTGGAAACACGGTATCTGCGTCGGTCCCAATAGCTCTTCGAAGAGCGCAAGAGGTTGGAAGAATCCGCAAAGAACGACCGATCGTTCTGTGTGGATTTGGCGTCGGCCTTTCGTGGGCGTCAGCACTGATCAATCCGTAGTGTCAACGAAGGCTTGTCCCAGCCACTTCTCTACGAGCAAAATGCGGCAACGATGATGGCAACTGACTTCGGTGATATCAGCTTTCTCATATACAAGTTCCGCGAGCGTGGCGGAGAGCGAGCGTTCGCATGGCATGGACAGTACATTACGTATATGGAGCTTGCTGACCAAGTCGAGCATGATGTCGAGTGGCTTTCCAATGAACTCGGAATCGGCGTAGGTTCACGCGTTTTCCTGCTAGGCGATTTTTCATTCCGCTCGATCCCGCTCCTACTTGCGCTGATCGCTCGCCGGGCCATCACAATCCCTCTCACGGAAACAACCTACTCGAACGTAGGGGATCTGCTGAGCGAGATTGGACCTCACCTTATTCTCGACGTGCGAAATGTAACTGAAATTTCCTCCGTTCCTGTCGTTGAGAAAGGAATACCCCAGGCTGCAGTCCATAACCTGTTCGAGATTTTGTTGGAGCGAGCAGTGCCAGGGCTCGTGCTCTTCACCTCGGGCTCGAGCGGAAAGCCGAAAGGCGTTGTTCATGATTTCTCCCGATTGCTGACAAAGTTCCGTAACCCTCGCCTCGGGCTTATAACGCTGAACTTCCTTCTCTTCGATCATTGGGGGGGGCTGAATACTCTGCTTGGCTGCCTCGCCAGTGGCACCCTTGTCGTGTTCCCCGAGACTAGAACCTCGCATGAGATTTGCCAACTCGTTGAGCAGCACCGCATTGAGTTGCTTCCGACGACACCGACTTTTCTCAATATGCTCCTGATAAGCCGTGCATATGTAGAGTATGACCTGTCGAGCTTGAAGCTGATCACCTATGGGGCCGAGCCGATGCCGGAGACCACACTTGTCAGCTTGAAGTCGATCTTCCCCAATCTGGAGCTCCGACAAACCTATGGTATGATAGAATTTGGTGTCATGCGCGCTAAATCAAAGGCGAGTGACTCGCTCTGGGTAAAGCTAGGTGGCGAGGGCTACAAGACGCGTGTCGTTAACGGCATTTTGCAGGTTAAAGCAGAGTCGGCAATGTTGGGGTACTTAAATGCGCCAAGTCCGTTCACAGAGGACGGATATTTAATTACAGGGGACATGGTCGATCAGGAGGGTGAATACTTCCGTATTCGTGGCCGACAGTCAGACGTGATCAATGTAGGAGGGCAGAAAGTTTACCCCGCAGAGGTCGAGACCGTTATTCTTGAGCTACCTGAAGTTGTCGATGCCGTGGTTTATGGCGAAAACCATGTCCTCATGGGAAAAATCGTCTGTGCAGACATCATCGTTTCTGGTAGATTCGATAAGGCCGCTATGCGGCAAAAAGTGAAGCGCCATTGTCACATTAAACTTCAGTCGTTCATGGTGCCTGTCCGTATCGGTTTTCCAAAAGAGGGGTTCCATACTAGCCGCCTGAAAAAGAGACGGGCTC
The DNA here is from genome assembly GCF_055811435.1 of Mesorhizobium sp. WSM4837. Taxonomy (NCBI): domain Bacteria; kingdom Pseudomonadati; phylum Pseudomonadota; class Alphaproteobacteria; order Hyphomicrobiales; family Phyllobacteriaceae; genus Mesorhizobium; species Mesorhizobium sp. WSM4837. The sequence goes on along the minus strand of NZ_JBVVQE010000061.1, from coordinate 15,811 downwards.
GCTAGTATCGTGATCCACAAATCAGTTACATTCTTGCGTAACCTTGAGTAGGAGGCGAGAATGGCAAAAGCTCGAGCGGTGGCGATTGTACTCGATGATGCGGAGAGAGTGGCGAGTTGACAGCGCTGACGCGCAAGCATGGTGCACCCCAGGCATACGGCGCCGGCGATGTGTCCCCAGTGACAGCAAGCTAGTCCTCGACCCCGAGCTTGTCCCTGGGTTTCATGCCTCCATTTCTGCGGAACGCGGGGGGCCGCCGAGTTCTGGTCAGACGTTTCGCTTCTGCACGGTTCGATCGATTCGACCGAAGTCAAAGGTCAAATAGGAATTCGTTTTGACTTCAACTGGCTTTTCTCGCCGGAGGCGAAGGGGGACCCTGCCCTTCTCGTCTCAGCCCGAGGTCTGTCCGACCGGGCCGGTGCACAGAGCCGCATAGTTGCAGTTTCACCGCCGATACCTGTCATGGTAGACTGATGTTGAGGGTCGTAGTTGGGCCGTGACAACCTGAGTGGCTTTGACTCCGGAGTGACCTGCCCCGGGCGAGCCGTCAGTACCGCTGAGAATGCCGCCCCCCTAACCTACTCCCTTCAGGCGCTGTCATTATCCGGGTCCCGTTCTAGACTAGGGCGCTGTATCCCAAATAGGGCTGCTGCATTGTTTCGGCTCAACCCGAGCACAGCATCAAGCTCCTTGCGCGTCAGGAAGGGCGCACTTGCGGTCCGGTTCGGGCTGTGATTGGCACCGTTTTCGAGAAAGAGGGCATGAACCCGCCCGGCTGCCTGCATGCCACCGTTGAAGAACACGGTCTCGAGCATTGTGACCGGGTCCGTTGAGGCCCACAGCAAATAGCGCGTCAACGCGACGGCATAGTCCTTGCCCGTTTGGAGGTGCAGGAGGTGGGCGTCGATGTCGCGGACCAGTCGGTGTGTTGCGGCAATCAGGGTGGAGAGATCAACCAGCGTCGGCGGCACATCTGCGTCAAATCTCGCGACGATGTCCTTGATCGCGACGCCACCAAACTCCTTTTTGATAAACGCGACATGCTGGAGCAGTTGCTGTCGTTCAGAGCGCGAGCGATTGGCTCGGTGCTCCTGGTGCACGAAACGGTTGCGCCATGGCCACCAGCAGGGCGACCGCGAGTACGTAGGAAGGATGAACGACGCCGCTGTAGTGGGAGCACAAGGATGCTATACGTTCGGGCCAGGTTGGGCGGTGGTCCTCGCCGGTTGCCTTGCGGCCGTTCAGGCGGTTCATCCAGAGCCGGTGCGGTAAGCCCGTCGACGCGGCTCAATATCCTGAGGTATCGGTCGAGGACGTCGACGATGACCACCATTGTGCCGCGCAATGCGAAATTGTGCGTTTCGCTCCACTCTTCGGCGGTGCTGGGTAGGCTCCAAGGCATGACGAGATCCGGCGGGGCTGGAACGGCCGCTCTTATGATGTTTCCGGCCAATCTTGTCGACGGCGATCATGTCGCGGTCCATCATCCCGATCAGCTGCTGCCGCAGGATCAGTCATCGTGGCCCTGAGTTGCAAGCTGTCGTAAGCAACCCTTTTAGATAAGTTCAGAGCGCCACAACGACGCCAGTCGTTGGCTCGTCCTCTTCGCCGTCGCCCTCCCCACTCGCCAGCCCGACCGGAATATCGCCGGCCAGCAGCTTCTCCTTCGACAGCAGCCCGTCATCCTCGAGCGCCTCGAAATCCGGCAGCTGGCGCAGCGTGTCGAGCCCGAACTGCGACAGGAAATTTTTGGTCGTCACATAGGTGTAGGGCGCGCCCGGCTGCGGGCTGCGCGGCCCCGAGGCGATCAGCTGCTCAGCGCGCAGCACACCGATCAGGTCGCGAGATACCTCCTTGCCGAAGAAGCTCGACAGCTCACCCCGGGTGATCGGCTGGAAATAGGCAATGCACATCAAGACCAGCGCCTCCGCCTGCGACAGTTCTTTGCCCCCTCGCCCGCCGCCGTGCCGAAGGCGGCGCGGATGGCGTCGCCAAAGACTTTTTTGGTCCGGTGCTGCCAGCCGCCAGCGACCATGACCAGCTCGTAAGGGCGGCCGGCAAGTTCGGCGCGGATGTCGTCGATGACCAGCTCCAGATTGCAGTTCTTGCCGACGACGCGCGCCAGCACCTCGCGCGGCACGGGTTCATTTGCCGCAAAGATCACCGCTTCGACGCGGCCCATCCACTCGCGCCAGCGCAGCTCCGGCGGCAGGTGGTCGAGCTCGGTGTCGAGCAGCGCCGGCTGATCGTTTGGCTTGCGGCGGGCGGAGGCTTCGGCCATCGCTAGAGCCCGAACAGACGAAAGGTGGTGCGGCCGGAGAGCTCGCGCACGGCCTCGAGCTGTTGCAGCCGCTCGAACAGGCGGCGCGCCGCAAACCGCGACAGGGTTTTGGTCGTCAGCGAGCCGGAGACGGCGTCTTCACTGAGCAGCAGAAAGATTGCGTCGCCGGCGCCCTTGGCGCGCAATTTTGGTGCAATGGCGATGAGCCTTTCGGCACGACGCGACACATCGGCGGCCAGCCGGCAGGCATCGGCCGCCGCGTGAACCAGCGCGCCGCAGACCGCGCGCTCAAATCCTTCTCCCCCTGGTCGGAACCGCTTGCCGTCGGCGCGAAAAGCCGGACCAAAGGCCTGAGTCATCAGCAGCGGCAGGGGGTGCGGCCAGCGCAGGCTTTGCGCCAGCACCAGGTCGGCGAGCCACCAGGCCAAAAGCTCGGAGTCGGGCCGCATCGCCACGACGCGGGCGGCGATCGCCGCGGCGGCAAACGGCGCCGGCCGCTGCGACCCCGCAACTTCTTCTACCTCCGTGGAGAGGTCAGCTAAAGCCGCGCCGTCCCAATGGAGCCCCAGCTGGTCGACGATCTTTTCGAGCCGATCGGCGCTGGCAACGGGTGGCTGCGCTGCCAACTGCCGCCAGCCGCCCAAAATAGCGCCGGCGGGGGCCGGGATCGGCGCCGGGCGGGCGCAGGTGCCAGGCGTCGCGCAGGGCGGCCGCGTCCTCGGCGCGGCCGGCGAGCCGCATGCTGGCGGCGGCGCAGTTGAGCGCCAGCCGCTGGTGCCAGGCCCCGGCCCAGCTGGCTTGCGCGCGGGCGAGCGTGTCGAGGGCGGCCAGGGCGGCGCCGGCCTGGAAGGCGGCGTCGGGGCCCCGGCCCTGGCGGGCCGGGGGGCCCGCCCCCCGCCCGCACCGGGGGGGGGCGGGCCGGGGGGGGGGGGGGGGGGGGGGGGGGGGGGCGGGGGCGGGGGGGGGGGGGGGGGGGCGCCCGGGGGGGCGGGGGGGGGGGGGGCGCGGCGCTGGCGGTCGCGGGATCGAGGCGAATCATGGCTTTCGAGGGTAAGGTGGCGGTGCGCTTTGCGCCATGATTTTCGCGCCCAAACGCACAGCCTGTCGGACCAGCACGACGAATGATAATCTTGCCTTATCATTCGTTATGGGGATGTACGGCATGAAACTGTACATCTTGACGCCGAGCCCCCGAAATCATACAGTCAAAGCCTCCGAAAAGCGAAGGATTCGCCCCCATGCCCCGCTCCGCCGTCAGTGACAGCCAGCGCATGTCGTTTCGCATCAAGCCCGCCGACAAGGCGGTGATCCTGCGCGCCACCCAGCTGGCGGGCGCCGCCGGGATAACGGATTTTGTCCTGCGCACCGTCCTCGACGCCTCGCGCGAGATCATCGAGCGCAACGACCGGATCGTTCTGTCCGAACGCGACGGACTGCGCGTTCTGGAGGCGCTGGAGAACCCGCCTGCCCCCAACGAGAAGCTGATCGCGGCGGCGCGGACGCTGCCCGCTGATCTATGAGCCTGCCGGCGTGGGGCGAGGAGCCCGTCGCCCGGCACGACCGCGACAGTTTCGACTGCGGCGATGCCGCCCTCAATGAATTTCTTCGCATGCATGCGCGCCGCAACCATGAGCGGGGCGCTTCGAAGACATTTCTGGCCGTGGCAAAGCACGACGCAACGGTTCTCGGTTTCTACACGCTGAGCCCCGCCGCGGCGGAGTTCGAGCGCGTGCCGGAGAAACTCCGCAAAGGCCTGGGCCGCTATGAGATCGGTGGCTTCCGGTTGGCGCGCCTCGCCGTGGCGCGGTCGGCCCATGGTGAGGGACTGGGCGGCCAGTTGCTGGTTGCGGCGGCGTTGCGCTGCATTCGGGCCGCGGCCGAGGTTGGCGGCACCCTGATGTTCATCGATGCCAAGAATGAGCGTGTGGCGGCATGGTATCGATCGTACGGCGCGCTCGGTCTGGAGGATCGGCCTTTGTCGCTCTTCCTGCCGTTGGCATCTTTCGAGGCCGCGCTTCGTCTCGGCGGGAGGCTTTGATCATGACGGCCGCCGACAGGTCCAAAGGCGCCGGCCAGGACGACGATCTACCGGACGTCATCGAGATCATCCGTGCCATGGGACTTGATGCGATGGACGAGGACACGGAACCCCCCTCCCCTGCCCTGCCGGCGGCCGCAGCTCAGGCGGATGATGGTCCGCGCCTGCCGGCGCATCTCGAGAAGCTTGCCGATCGAGCGCGGGACTATGTCGAAGCGGCAAGCTCCGCCAACACCCGCCGCGCCTATGCCGCCGATTGGAAGCATTTTTGCGCCTGGGCACGACGACAGGGTGTCGATGCGTTCTCGCCCGATCCGCGAGTGGTCGGCCTCTATATCACGGCTTGCGCGTCCGGGTCTGTCTCTGGAGACAAGCAGCCCAACTCGGTATCGACCGTCGAGCGGCGGCTGTCGTCGCTGAGCTGGAATTTCACTCAGCGCGGGCAGCCGCTCGACCGCAAGGACCGTCACATCGTGACTGTCATGGCCGGCATACGCAATACGCACGCCGCGCCGCCCCGGCAAAAGGAGGCGATCCTGCCGGAGAATCTGATTGCCATGCTGGAAACGCTCGACCGCGGCACCCTGCGCGGGCTGCGCGACCGCGCCATGCTGCTGCTCGGCTTTGCCGGCGGGCTGCGCCGCTCCGAAATCGTCGGTCTCGATTGCGGCCGCGACCAGACCGAAGACGGCCGCGGCTGGGTCGAGGTTCTCGACGAAGGCATATTGGTGACGCTGCGCGGCAAGACCGGCTGGCGGGAGGTCGAGATCGGCCGCGGTTCGTCCGACGCCACCTGCCCCGTCGCCGCCCTGCAGACCTGGCTGAAGCTCGCTCGCATCGCGCACGGACCGCTGTTCCGCCGCGTCGCCGGCCAAGGCAAGGCTGTTGGCTCGGAGCGGCTGCACGACCAGGAGGTGGCCCGGTTGGTCAAGCGCACGGCCCTTGGCCGCCGGCGTGCGCGGCGATCTTCCGGAGGGCGAGCGGGAGATGAAATTTTCCGGGCACTCGCTGCGCGCGGGCCTCGCCTCCTCGGCCGAGGTCGACGAACGCTACGTGCAAAAGCAGCTCGGGCATGCCTCGGCCGAGATGACCCGAAAGTATCAGCGGCGCCGCGACCGATTCCGGGTCAATCTCACCAAGGCGAGTGGCCTCTAGGAGGTCGGGAAAAAGCCCCCTCCCCTTCCCGTTTGAATCGAACAAGGAGTGGTTTTCCGTCAAAAGCCCGGCATGATCAGTCTCAACGTCGGATAGGTCCCGTATCGGCCGATATCGCGGGCTGCGCGAGGAGAAACGGCTTGCCCAGCGAGCTTGACGCTGCGAACACTCGAAGAGTGTATTGGCGCGAACGCAATACCCATCGCGCGCCCTGACCCTAGCCCGAATTGGCCAAACAAATCGTAAACGCAGGAGCGCGCATCGATGGAAACCAGGATCATCGACAGCCGTAACGATTTTGCGCAATGGGCGGTCGATAGGTCCAACGCGATCCTGACGGATCAGGGTTCTGAACTCGCCACCGCGGCCCGCAAGGGAAACGAAGCTCAGATCACTGAGACAGCACAGGCGCTCGGCCAAGCGATCGTCGACGCGCTGATGGAGGCGTTCGATGGTCTCGCCGGCGACGAATGAGCCACCGCTTGGCCGGCACGACTGGCGGCGCCAACGGAAACGACGGCCGGTACGCGCGCTCCCAAGTCCATCCAGCCATCATGATTTCAGACTGCGCCGAATCCGCCTCGGCGGCATCGCGAGAGCTGCGCGCCGGGCTTGCCGCCTCTTTGAGAGGAACGCTACGGCAGAAGCCGCTCCGCTATCCTCGTGGCGGAGATGACCCGAAAATATCGGAGGCGGCGCGATCGGTTCCAGGCCAACCTCACCAAGGCGTCCTCTGAACAAGCCCCTTCCCCACGTGGGGTCGACTTTGTCGCCTTGCCGGCTGATGCTGACAACGTATATACTTCATGAGTATCTAGCCCGCAGGAGGCCGAGCATGCCGAAAGAGGCGGTTTTCACGATGAAGCTTGAACCAGAGTTGCGCGACGCCTTCATGGCCGAAACCGAAGCCGACCATCGGCCGGCGTCGCAGGTGGTTCGCGAGCTGATGCGTGACTACATCGAGCGCCGGCGCGAAGAGCGCGAGTATGACGAGTTCCTCCGCCGCAAGGTCGAGGTCGCGCGATCCTCTATGCGGGCCGGCCGAGGCCGGACGAATGACGAGATCGAGGCTGCCTTCGCTGCCCGGCGTGCCAAGACGGCAAGCTAGGCGTGAGGGTCGTTTGGACGCCAGAGGCCGAACACGACCGAGCCGACATTTGGGACTACATTGCGGCCGACAGCCCGTCAGCGGCCGCTCGGATGGACCAGCTTTTCAGCGACGCGGCGGCGAGGCTGGCGGATTTCCCCAAGCTCGGCCGCACCGGAAAAATCCCCGGCACGCGCGAGCTGATTCCACATGAGAGCTACCGTCTGGTTTACGAAGTCGAAGGCGAAAGCTTGTGGGTGCTGGCCTTGGTGCATACAGCTCGCCGGTGGCCGCCGACAAAAGAGTAAGGCAGGGCTGATATCAAAGGCAGGATTTTCGCGCCACTTCCGTAAACGCACCCCGCCAGGACCGAAGTTGGGCTGGAATTTCAGCTTACGCTCAACAGAGATCGGAAACTAAAGGCTACAGCGTTTATCACAATCTCTCTTGTCGACAGTGATTGGTCTCGCCGCCCGGATCCGCGAAGATTCTGACCTTTGGATCGTTGAGCAGCCCTGGAAACGCAGGTCTTGTTGCTCTTCGTCGACCTAATTTAATGGATTCGCTCCCCCTGCTTGAGTGGACCACCTGGATGAGAGGAGCGCCGGAATGACAATAGAGCCGATCCGCCTGCCCGATGCCCGCCACCGTCAAGGCCGAGCTCGCATCTCTGGAGGGGTAGTCGGCCGATGCCGAGCTCGCCCCTGCCCTCAACAAGGCCTTTCCAAGTTTTGCCTTCACCGTCGTGACGATCGATGATCCTTATTGGTGGAACCCTCACGCGTTATTGCTGCTGACGGCACGCGCTGCGGAGACGATCGCCTGGGTCGAGAGGCAGCTGGCCGAACTCAACGGCGATCTAACCGCCTTCTGGAACCGGATCGCGAGGACAGGAAGAAGTTCGCCGAATGGCGCGGCGCCAGCGCCTTCGCCTTTCCACCGACCGGCCGGGCGTCGCCGACTTCGTGCAACTCTCGCTCGGCCGCGAGTTCGAGGTCCTGGCCGGCCCCGTAGTTTGATCGCAACTACCGACCCAACAGCATCGACCATCTCTTCGAGCCGACCTGGGTGCTGCGCGAGCCTGTCGTTGACGCGCCGTACTTTCCGGACCCGTCTACCGCCTGCGCGGCATCGTCCATATGCGGAGTTTTTTGGCGCGCAGGGACGCCTTGGACGCGAGCAACGCGAGGCGAGGCGGTCTGAGCTCGAAAACCGCATCATCCGTGAGGTCGGCCCCGACGGCACGCGCGACAGAGCGTTTTAGACGCCAGTCCGGACTGGGCTTATTTTCGTGCCGCGCGATGTCCGCCTTTTTGCCGAGTGGGAGCGATCAGCGCGGCCACCGACCGCATCTTTGCCCACTGGGCTTCGACATCCACGACCTTGAGAAGCGCGGCCGACGCGAAACCGGCTTTATCCCGCAGCCGCTCAAAATCCCGATCGAGCCGCTGCTCGACGACGAGAGCGTCTCCGTGCACCGGCTGATGGAACGGATCGAGGCGATCGACGCTGAAATCGGCTTGCCCTTCGCCTGGTTCTTTCTGATGACGCACGGACACTGGGTTGATCCGAATGTCGGCCACGCGATGCGCGAGACGGGTGCGGCTGCCCGACCAAGATGCTGCCATTCTGCTAGCCTGGGCCGACAAGCCGTATCTGTTCTGAGTGGCTGCCATGAGTTCATGTGCCAAAGCTCGCATCCCAAGCAAAGCTGACGGGCGCGCCGAGGTACTCGACGCGTTCGATTAGGTCTACCGTTCGATCGCCGCGCGTTTCTGACTAGGCGCCATCTGGGAAAGGAAGACATTGGCGAGACATCGTTAAACGCGCTTGGGCCGGACGTCGGCTATCTCGAAGCGTAGTTGCCAGGCCGTCATAGGTCGGCTGCTGCGCCTTCGGCGCCGGAGCGCACTGCTGATCAAGTTCGTCGCGCATCGTCCGTGGGATCCCGCCAAGCGCGATCGTTTGTCCACGCACGACATGCCGGAAGACGTGGCAGCGGCCCTGAAGGCGCAAGGCCTGTTGTGTCCCGACGGCCCGCACGCGCCGGCAGGGTCCCCTGGCGGCTTTCGAGATGGTCGACGCTTGGCTTGGCGGGAGTTCACGCTCTGGGGCGGGGCACGACCGTCCGCCGTCGCCATTCGCGCGGCGGACCGCAATGGCACATCGAATAGACCGCCGTCTAAATGGCAAAAAAAACTAGTGAAAACAGTCTTTGAGCCATTCAGACTGCCGGAATTGTATCTCTCACGAAGCCGGCCGGAATCGCCGACAATCCTTCGATCTTCCTTGCGCCTAGAACTGGAACAGTCCCCGCTTGCATGGAAACCGTAGGATCGCATTCCCAAACTGCCCGGGACGCACGGGTGCCGAGTTTCAAAATCACACAATTAGTTCCGCACAGCTTTCTGGCACAGTTAGCGTTAACCTTTTGTTAACTTAAAATTTCTTGTCGGCACGAACGAATCGGACATAATGACGGCATTCGAAAGAATTTCGCCGAAATGCCGTCACTTGAGGTTCCGGAAAACATGAACGTTTTAGCGCCCGTGTCGAAACCTTTGTTCGACGACACCATTCTGGCACAAGGCCGCGAGATTTCCAGGAAACTGAACCAGCTTCGTTTCGAGACATTCCCGCCGAACGCAAGGAAGACCTTGCGGCAATTCTCGCTCGGGGAAGCGGCGTATTTCCTCGGGGTTTCGACTAGCAATCTCAAGAAGCTGCACCTGGAAGGCAAAGGTGTCGAGCCCACTATACACGCCGGGGGTCGGCGGACATATTCGGCCGAGCAGATCATGGAGCTGCGTCATTGGCTCGACCGTCACGGCCGAGCCGATGTGAAGAAATACGTTCCTCACCGCCGCAAGGGAGAGAAGCTGCAGGTCGTTGCTGTTGTTAACTTCAAGGGGGGCAGCGGAAAGACAACGACGGCCGCACACCTTGCGCAACATCTGGCGCTAACGGGGCACCGTGTATTGGCCATCGACCTTGACCCCCAGGCTTCGCTGTCGGCCCTCTACGGCATCCAACCCGAACTCGACAAGAATCCGTCGATCTATGAAGCGATCCGCTACGACGACGAGCGGAAGCCCATCACCGACGTAATTTTGCCGACAAACTTTCCAGGCCTTGAACTTGTCCCTGCATCGCTCGAATTGCAGGAATATGAGTATGACACTCCACTGGCGATGCAGGATAAGAATTCCGTCGCCGGCAAGACGTTTTGGAATCGCATCGAAAAAGCATTGCAGGAGGTCGATGACCGGTATGACGTGGTCGTAATCGATTGTCCGCCCCAGCTCGGCTATTTGACACTGACTGCTCTGTCGGCGGCGAGTTCGGTGCTGATCACTGTACATCCGCAGATGCTCGACCTGATGTCGATGTCGCAGTTCCTTCTGATGCTCGGCGACATCCTGAAGACAATTCGCCAGGCGGGCGGCGAAGTAGATTTAGATTGGTTCAGATATTTGATCACTCGATACGAGCCGACCGACGTCCCGCAAGCTCAAATGGTCGGATTCATGCAGTCAATGCTCGCGTCGCAAATGCTCAAGACGCCGATGTTGAAATCGACCGCTATTTCGGATGCTGGGCTGACGAAGCAGACGCTTTATGAGGTCGAGAAATCCGGGATGAATAGGGCAACGTACGACCGCGCAATGGAGTCGATGGAAGCGGTTAACGCGGAAATCAGAGAACTAATCCACGGGGCTTGGGGACGTGCGAAATAGACGGCCGTCTAAGTCAGGTTTTAATGCAATGAAATCAGATGATTGACCCAAATTTTGGGACGCTGAAATGGCAAGAAAGCACATTTTCGACAATTTGATGCGGGAATCCGCGCCCGAGACGGCAGAAGATGGCGAGCCAGGTTCCGGGTTTCGCAAATTCGGAGCGGCGAGGTCCATCTCATCATCGATCGATGAATTGGCCAGGCAAGCCTCCAAGCTCGCCGAAGGCGAAACGGTTATTGAAATTGATCCCGACCTGGTCGACAGGTCATTTGTGCCTGATCGCATGAGCGTTGATGAGGACGACGCATACCACGAACTGCTGGAGGCCGTCAGGGAGAGGGGACAGGATACCCCAATCCTTGTAAGACCCCATCCCAGCGTCGAAGGGCGCTACATGGCCGTTTTCGGACACCGACGGGTGAGAGTTGCCAAACAACTCGGCAGGCCTGTCCGCGCAGTGGTGAAGACGCTGGCAGACATCGACCACGTTGTCGCACAAGGGCAGGAAAACTCCGCACGCGCCAACCTGACGTTCATTGAGCGTGTCATGTTCGCCCAGCAGCTGGGCGGGCTTGGGTTCAGCCGCGAAACCATCCAATCTGCTCTGTCGGTCGACTACCAGACGCTCTCTAAGATGCTGACGATTCCGAAAGCTATCCCTGCGGTCATCATTGATGCGATTGGGCCGGCCAAAGGGATTGGACGCGACCGGTGGTTGGATCTTCGGAAGCTCGTCGAGAACCCGAAGAACACGCCAATTGCCAACAGCTATGTGGCCAGCAAAGAGTTCGCGGCCGCGGATTCTGACGAGCGTTTCAACTTGCTCTTTGATTTTTTGAACGGAGCAAAGTCCAACAAGGCGATCAGGAAAGGGCTCGGTCCGCGGATCAACAGAATCTGGGCACCGGCCGACAAATCAGTCGCCGCGACGATTAAAAACAATGGAAAGGCCTTCAGTCTGGCGCTGAAAGCGAAAGATGCGGCCGAGTTCGGCGAATACATTTCGGAGAACCTGGACAGCCTTTACGAGGCATTCAGGACATCGAAGAAAGAGGCAACAGGAGACTAAACCGCAAAAGAAAAAGGCCCCCGAACGTCACCGTCGCGGAAGCCCTTCTCAACCATAAGCAAGCTGAGAATCACATTTTCGCGAATCACTGTCAAGAGTCTTTGGCGTCGTTTTGGCGAGCAGATTTCTTTTGCCTAATTGAAGGCGAAGGAAGAAATGGAGACGGCTATTGCAACGACGCCCTTTGGGCGGCGGCCGATGTCGCTTGCCATGCTGGCAGCGCAAAACGAGTCACGTGAGATTCCCAAGGGCAGGGTCGTCGACAAGTGGCAGATCTACCGCAACCTCTGCGAGGGCAGGAGCATCGTCGGCATCGGCGATCGTGCTCTGGCCGTCCTGAATGCGTTGCTATCATTCTATCCTGACAGTGAGCTGAGTGAGGAAAACGACCTCATCGTCTTTCCATCAAACGCACAGCTGTCGCTCAGGGCGCACGGAATGCCCGATGCCACACTCAGGCGGCACCTGGCGGCGCTTGTTGATGGCGGGCTGATCATCCGTCGGGACAGCCCGAACGGCAAGCGTTACGCCCGCAAGGGCAGAGGAGGGGAGATCGAGGAAGCCTTCGGCTTCTCCCTGGCGCCGCTGCTGGTCCGTGCTTACGAGTTCGAGGCGGCCGCCGAGCGTGTTCGCGCCGACAACAGGGCGCTCAGGCTTATGCGCGAGCGGATCACCTTGCACCGTCGCGACATCCACAAACTGATCGAGGCCGCCGTTGACGAAGATGTGCCGGACGACTGGGGAGGCCTGTGGAAGCGCTTCCGCCAAGTGGTGGAGGCTATTCCGCGCCGAGCCGGCATTGCCGAGCTCGAACCGATCGCAGCAGATCTGGCAGCACTACAGGATGAAGTGCATAAGCTGCTGGATATCCATATGAAATCCACGAATCCGAGCGGCAATGACTCTCAAAACGAGCGGCAGCAATCTGATTCAAACACCGACTCTATCTTTGAATTTGAACCTGCTTTAGAGAAAAGCGGGTCGACGGTCGAGCCCAGCACGAGAACCGCAGAGCCCCCGAAAACCTATCCGCTGGGGCTTGTGCTGAAGGCCTGCCCCGAAATTGCGGACTACGCCGTCGATAGGATCGACAATTGGCGCGATTTCATGATTACCGCCGCTCAGGTGCGGGGCTACCTTGGCGTCTCGCCGTCGGCGTATGAGGAGGCCTGCCATGCGATGGGCCAGGAAACCGCCGCGATCGTGATTGCCTGCATCTTGCAACGCGCTCAGCACATCAATTCCGCCGGCGGATACCTGCGCGTGCTGACTGACAAGGCCAGGGCAGGGGCGTTTTCGGTCGGACCGATGCTGATGGCGGCGCTGAAGGCGAACGGCGCCACGGCGAGGATGGCGGGGTGAGCACGGGGACGGTCTCAAGGGTGTCGGTATGAAGCTGAAGGACCTGCATCGCGGCGCGAACGGCACTGGCGGAACTCCGCTTTTCCGGACAGTTCCAAAGGCGGTCCTGGTCAATTCGATCCCGCGCCTCGACGCGCTTATCACCGATCTGCCGAGTGGCGATCCGAGGTTCGATTTCCCGCGGTCAGTTGCCTTGGGATTATTGGGCACTTTGTGCCGGGCACTGCCTTTGGTCTCGACATATGCGTGCAGCCTAAGGGCGGGAGCTTGTTGTACGGCGCGTTCCGCGCGAAACGGCATGCGCGCGCCGCGAGCGACCCGCACCATCATCCGGATCTATATGATTATCCGCGCCGCCCGCCCGAGCGTGCGTTCGGCATCGTTGTAGTAGTTCGATGCCTGCTGCACCGAGCGGTGCTGCGACTGCTGCATGGCTTCGGGCAGCGGAATGCCGCGGCGGGCGGTTTCGGTGAGATAGCCGGAGCGCAGGCCGTGGGCGGAGAAGGCTTGCGGGTCGAGCCCGGCCTCGGCGATGCGCCGCTTGAGGATCAGGTTGACCGCTTGCGGCGTCAGCGCGCGTTTTTGGAGATTGCCCCAGCGGTCGATGCCGCGAAACACGGCGCCCTCGCTGATCCCGGCGCGCTCGAGCCAGCCCTTCAGGGCCAGAACAGGCCGGCCGACGAGCAGCACGAAGGCGTCGCTGTCGGCCTGTGTCGTCTTGGTCCGGCCGAGCCGGATCGAGAGGCATGGCAGTTTGTCGCCGTCGGGAGCTTTGGGATCGGCCGGCACCGGGTCTTCTTCGATGATCTGCTCGAACCTGAGCGAAGCAATTTCGCTGCGGCGGCGGCCGCCGGAGGCAAAGGCGGTGATGAGAACGGCGCGGTCGCGCACGTCGACGAGCTTTTCTCCGGCGCATGCCTTGAGCAGTGCGACCAAAATATCGGCGGTCACCGCCTTTTTGCTCTTGCGGCCGCGCGGACGGGCGCTGGCGCGCACCGCCAACTTGATCGCGCTCTGCAGTCCCGGTGCGTTGAATTTTCCCCTAAGACCGCGCCATTTGGTCAGCGTCGACCAGCTCGACAGGCGCCGGCGAACGGTGTTCGGCGCGTGCGGTCCATCGACGCGCAGCAGGCCTTGGGTCCTGAGCGCTGCAGCCACCTCTTCGGGCATGCCGTGCGTGGACAAAAGATCGCGCTTTGCAGGATCCCACAGGGGATGGGCGACGAATTTTATCAGCAGCGCCTCCGGCGCCGGCCAGGGCAGCGAAAAACCGGTGGCGGCGAGCGACCAGGCTTCGAGGTAACCGAGATCCGAGGCCAGGGCGCGCAGGGAATTCTCGCCGATGCCTTCTTTGGCGAGATGGCGCAGTGTGGCGACATCGTCGTCGGTCAAAAGTTCGGCCAGCAAATCGCGCCGGTCGAATGGCAGCACCGAATCCAGCGCATCGAGCGCCTCCGCACGGCGCAGTTTTTGGTCGGCTACGGGTCTTTGGCAGGCGAAGATCCATGACGGCGGCTCAGAACAGATATTTTTTGTCGGCCCAGGCGAGCAGCACGGCGGCGTCTCGATCGGGCAAACGCACCCGACCCTGGCGAAGGCCCTCAGCGATCGCATCGCCGACGTCCGGATCGACCCAGTGCCCGTGCGTCATAAAAAAGAACCAGGCGAAGGGCAGGCCCACCTCGGCGTCGATCGCCTCGGTCAGCTCCATCAGGCGGTGCACCGAAATACTGTCTTCCAACGCCAGCTTCCCGGCGGGCATTTTGAGCGGCCGCGGGATAAAACCGATCTCGCGTTTTTGGCCACGATCTTCAAGATCGTGGATGTCGAAGGCCCAATGATCAAAAATGCGGTGGGCGCAGGCGCTCGACCGCTCCCAGTCGGCAAAAAAGCGGTTCTCGCGCGGCACAAAGTCGAACCAGTCCGGATTGGCGTCTAAAAACGCGGTGTCGCGCGTTCCGTCGGGGCCGACCTCTCGGATGATGCGGTTTTCGAGCTCGGGACGGCCTGCCTCGCGCTGTTCCTTGTCGATGCGCGCCCGGCGCGCCAAGAAACTTCTCATGTGAACGATGCCGCCGCCGGCGCGGCCGCGCAGCCGGTAGACTGGTCCTGCGAGCTGCTGCGCCTCAACCGCGGAATCGCGAGAAACCCAGGTCGGCTCGAAGAGATGATCGATGCTGTTGGGGCGGTAGTCGGGATCGACTACGGGGCCGGCCAGGACTTCGATCTCGCGGCCGAGCGAGATCTGCAAAAAATCGGCGACGCCCGGCCCGGTCGGGGCGAAGGCGAAGGCGCTGGCGCCGCGCCATTCGGCGAATTTTTCCCCGCCCTCGCGATGCCGGTTCCAGAACG
Source organism: Mesorhizobium sp. WSM4837 (assembly GCF_055811435.1). Lineage (NCBI taxonomy): Bacteria > Pseudomonadati > Pseudomonadota > Alphaproteobacteria > Hyphomicrobiales > Phyllobacteriaceae > Mesorhizobium > Mesorhizobium sp. WSM4837. The sequence goes on along the minus strand of NZ_JBVVQE010000061.1, from coordinate 727 downwards.
CGGTGAGATCGCCGCCCAGTTCGGCCAGCTCGCGTTCGACCCAGGCGCGATGATCGCCGCAGCGCGTGCCGTCGGCAGCGACAACGGCGTGAGGGTTGCGCCAGTAGGGATCGTCGATCGTCACGACGGTGAAGGCAAAGCCCGGAAAGGCTTTGTCGAGGGCAGGGGCGAGCCCGGCGTCGGCCGACTGCGCCTCCAGAGAGGCGAGCACGGTTTCGACGGAAGCGGGGTCGGGCAGGCGGACGGGTTTTTGGTCGCTCATGCCGGTGGGCCCTTTTTGCGCGGTAGAAAGCCGCGCTTTGCGTCATTCGCGGCCGCGCGGGACGTCGCCGGCGGCCATCCTGGGGCCGAAAATGACTGATTTGCGCCGCAAAAACAATCACTATCGATAAGAGGTGATTATCGATAGTGATAAGGACGCCAGAGAAAATCCCCTGCAAGTCAAGTTAACTGCCGGATAGCTTGACTAACGCGAATCAGCCATCATGAAAACAATGGCTTACACGCTCGACAAACTGCCCCTGGAAACCCTAATCGGACCAGTCGCCCGCGCGACTGTGGCTTTTACTTCCCGATTTCAATTGAAGTCCTAAGCTGAAACCCAACCCTCGATCTTTTTATGTTGCAGCTTCAATCAGGGGAGGGGCTCTTCAGAGCCCGGACGCCTTGGTGAGGTTGACGCGGAATCGGTCACGGCGTCGCTGATATTTTCGGGTCATCTCCGCTG
>NZ_JBVVQE010000060.1:0-44080 GCF_055811435.1 Mesorhizobium sp. WSM4837 | reverse complement strand
GCGAGAAAAAAAGCAGCCAATCTGCAAAGTCCGCGTTCTGTCGCGCCCCCCTCTGTCCTGCCGGACATCTCCCCCACTTGGGGGGAGATTCGCAGCTTTGATTTTGTCGCCAATCTTGCAACATTGAAGACTGGCGAAAACTGGCGCGACAGCCAATCTCCCCCCTCGTGGGGGAGATGTCCGGCAGGACAGAGGGGGGCGCGACGGAATGCAATCATCTCAATAGGCCCTCCCTTCCTCAAAACGCCGTCCGCGAGCGCAGTGCCGCGGCCAGCGTGCCTTCGTCGAGATAGTCGAGTTCGCCGCCGACCGGGACGCCATGCGCCAGCCGCGTCACCTTGATATCGAAGCCGGACAATTGGTCGGTGAGATAATGCGCGGTGGTCTGGCCCTCGACGGTGGCGTTGACGGCAAGGATCACTTCCTTGACCTCGCCGCCGGCGACGCGGTTAACCAGCGAGCGGATGTTGAGCTGCTCGGGGCCGATGCCGTCGAGCGGCGACAGCGAGCCGCCGAGCACGTGATAGCGGACATTCATGGCCGCCGCCCGCTCCAGCGCCCACAGGTCGGCCACGTCCTCGACGACGATGAGCGTGCCGGCGTCGCGGCGCGGATCGGTGCAGATCATGCAGGGGTCGGATGTATCGACGTTGCCGCAGGTCGAGCAGATGCGCACCTTGTCGACCGCCTCGTTCATGGCGGCGGCGAGCGGCGACAGCAACTGCTCCTTCTTCTTGATGAGGTGAAGCGCTGCCCGCCTGGCCGAACGCGGCCCAAGCCCCGGCACCTTGGCCAGGAGCTGGATCAGGCGTTCGATCTCGGGACCGGCGATTCGTTTCGACATCGCATCGGTTTAGGATTTTTCAATGGGTTTTGGAACACTCCTGCGGCGCGGCTGTTGCGAACAATCGCTGAGGTTTGCGCTGCCCCTTATTGCCCTGCCCGTCCTCCGCAGCAGCTGCGCTGCAGCTGCGGAGGGTGAACCGGGCCTTTCTCCCCGTATAGCGACGGGGAGAAAGGACGCCTTTGCAAAAGATTTCGCCAACCTGAAGCGTCGCAGGAAGGTGCCAAGGTTGCGGCCAGCCCCTTCTCCCCGTCCCTATTCGGGGAGAAGATGCCGGCAGGGCAATGAGGGGCGGCGCCTACGTCGACTATCGATAGCTCAGTAGGTTTCCATCGGCCTGCCCTGGCCGGCGATCATCGCACCGATGGCATCGGTGTTCTCGGGTGTCGATTCAAACGACATCGTCGGCTCGGCCGGCGCCGCCGAAAATGACGTAGCTGGTTGCGCACCGGCGGTGCCGCCGAAACGGGCGGCGTCCGGCTCCTGCATCGCCACAAAGGTCACCCTCTCCGGCGTTGAGTTCCCTGGAACAACCTTTGCCGGTTGCGATGCGACCGCCGTCACATAGGTTGCCTTGGTCGGCGTTAACTTGGCGGCCGGCGCCCCAGAGGCCATGAGCGTCACAGGTGCGGCGCGCGACCGCCGCGGCGTCGCCTGCGCCACGGCGACTGTGGGCTCGTCCGGCAGCGGTTTCCAGTTCCGGCCGCGCTTTTCGTAGAAGGCGTTGCCGCCGGCGACCATGGTGTAGTGCATGTTCTTGTAGGGGAAACGCAGGCCGGCGGTGTGAAAGAACATCGAGTTCTTCAGCTTGGCCTTGCGCTCGCCCCTGAGCACCGCCTCGGCGGCTTCCTCGACATCGGGCATCGCCTTCGAATTCATCGGCCGTGTCATCACGCCCGGCGCGAACTGGCCACGCTCGCCGACCACCTGGCAGATGGTGTTGCCGTGCTTGCCGGAGCGCAGCCGGTTCATCACCACCGTGCCGACAGCAATCATGCCGTCGCGGCTCGACCGGTTGGATTCGAAGAACATCGCGCGCTGGAGGCACTCCTTGTCCTTCGCTGTGTGATTGTAGGGCCGGGATCTGACGGTATCGGTCAGGCTGGCCACGGACAGACCGTGCGTGGTCTGACTGCAGGCGGCCAAAAACAGTGGAGAGGTGATGACGCCGAGTAGCAACGGCGTCTTCCATCGGGTCACGATCAAAGATATCCCCTCATTCTGTCGCCAGCCCGCCCCTGGTTGCGGCAAGAATGAGACACTTTCGGGCAAAAAGATGGCTAAAGCGTTATTAAGTGAGCGGAGTTGCCGAATGGACACAGCTGGCCGTCAGGCGGGCGTTGACCGCTGCGCTCTTCGGCCATTGTAACGGCATGAGCTTCGAGCGTCGCAGCGTGGCCGGCCGGGCCAAAGCCATGGGCTCGCTCGACCGGCATACAGCACCTTAGAACGGCAGCTTCATTCCCGGCGGTATCGGCAGTCCTGCGGTCAGTGCCTGGGTCTTTTCCTGCATCATCTGCTCGACCTTGGCCCTGGCGTCATTGTGGGCGGCGAGGAGCAGATCCTCCAGAATCTCGACCTCGTCCTCCTTGAACAGCGATGGGTCGATTTTCAGCGCCTTCATCTCGAATTTGCCGGTCAGCGTCACGCTGACCAAGCCGCCGCCGGCCTGTCCGGTGGCTTCCAGCGTGGCGATCTCGTCCTGCATGGCCTGGAACTTGGCCTGCATTTCTTTCGCCTTGCCCATCAGGCCGAGAAGATCTTTCATCGCGTTGTCCTCTACGATTGACTTGTTTCTTGTTTAAGCACGATCTTCTCCGAAAACCGGCTCCCACCCTTCGGAATCATGCTCAGGTTTCGTCTTCGTCGGTGGCCGGCTCGATCGGAACCTCTGCCTCCGCCGCATCGGCTTCCGGTGCGTCGGGAATACGCACGTCGATGATCTTGGCGCCGGGAAACCGCGCCAGGATGGCGGCGACGGTCGGGTCGCTCTTGGCATCGAGGAGGGCGTTTTCGCGTTTGGTCGATTCCATCTCGGCCAGCGTCTGGCCGCCCGCTTCCTTCGACAGCGACACCAGCCAGTTGCGGCCGGTCCAGGCGCGCAATTTGGCGGTCAGATCATTGAGCAGCATCTTCGGCGCGTCATCGGTCAGGCTGACGTCGATACGGCCCGGCTCGATGCGCACCAGGCGCACGCAGCGCTTGACCAGCACCTTGAAAGCGATGTCGCGCTGGGCGTCGGCAAGGGCGACGATGTCGGCCAGCGATTTAACCGGCACTGGCGGCGCATCGGCAACCGGCTCCGGCGCCGGAACGAAAGGCGCAGGCATCGGCTCGGGTTCGACCAGCCGCATCGTCTGGGCGCCGCCATTGGCCGTCGGCATCCGCGCCTGCGCCACGGCGCTGGCGCCACCATTACCGGGATTTGCTGGGCCAGAGCTTGCGGGCGCACCATCCGAGCGTGGCGCGCCATTCGGCACCGACGCTGCGCTCTCCAGCGATTTCAGCGCCTCGTCCAGCGTCGGCAGGTCGGCGGCATGCGCCAGCCGGATCAGCACCATTTCGGCGGCGCTGACCGGCCGGTTGGAGGACTGCACCTCGGGAATGCCTTTCAACAGCATTTGCCAGGTCCGCGACAGCACCCTGACCGACAGCGCCTTGGCGAAATCGGCGCCGCGCCGGCGCTCGTCCTCCGACAGCGAGGCGTCGTCGAGGGCTGTCGGCACGAAGCGTAGCCGGGTGACGAGATGGTTGAACTCGGCCAAGTCGGTCAGCACAGCGGCCGGATCGGCGCCGGTGTCGTACTGGTTGCGGAATTCGGCCAGTGCGGCCGCCACATCGCCCTTCATCACATGTTCGAACAGGTCGACGATGCGGGCGCGGTCGGCCAGCCCGAGCATGGCGCGCACCGCTTCGGCGCTGACTGCGCCGCTGCCATGGGCGATCGCCTGGTCGAGAATGGACAGCGAATCGCGCGCCGAGCCCTCGGCCGCGCGGGCGATCATCGCCAGCGCGTCGTCATCGACCGCGATGCCTTCTTTTCCGGCGATCGAGGAGAGGTGCGCGACCAACGTGCCGGCATCGATACGCCTGAGATCGAAGCGCTGGCAGCGCGACAGAACGGTAATCGGAACTTTTCTGATTTCGGTGGTGGCGAAGATGAATTTGACGTGCGGCGGCGGCTCTTCCAGCGTCTTCAGCAGGCCGTTGAAGGCCTGCGTCGAGAGCATGTGCACTTCGTCGATGATGTAGACCTTGTAGCGCGCCGACACCGGCGCGTAACGCACGCGCTCGATGATGTCCCTGATGTCGTCGATGCCGGTGTGCGAGGCGGCGTCCATCTCGATGACGTCGACATGGCGGCCTTCCATGATCGCCTGGCAGTGCTCACCCGGCACGGCAAGATCGACCGAAGGCTGGTCGACGGTCGAAGTTTTGTAGTTCAGGGCCCGCGCGAGAATGCGCGCCGTCGTCGTCTTGCCGACACCGCGCACGCCGGTCAGCATCCAGGCCTGGGCTATGCGGCCGGTGGCGAAAGCATTGGTGAGGGTGCGGACCATCGGCTCCTGGCCGATCAGTTCGGAGAAATTGGCAGGACGGTATTTGCGCGCCAGAACGCGATAGGCGGCGGCTTTTTCCGAATTTCCGGCTTCGCTCATTCGCCCGTAAAGCTCCAAGGGCCGTGCCTGCAGGCGGCCGATTCCTGCGCATAGTTTCGCCCGCAGGGCTTGGCGCCGTCAATGTCGCGGGAGAAAGGCGAAGAGGTGGGAGGCTGGAACAATGACCCGTTCCGGGCTCGTTAGGGCTGCTTCCTTCCGGACCTGACCCGGTTGGCGAGTGGACCGTCCACCACCAACCTCCCGGCTCCCATATCGGCAATCCGGCGATGAAATGCAAGGGCGCAGTGACGGGCGGCGAAACCAGAAAATAAAAAACCGCCTCGGAGGCGGATCGCTGGCGCGATTAAGCACCATGTTGAAACTACTGGCATAGCGGCCGGTACAAAGCAAGAACAGATGAGCGAAAGACATGGCCGGCAGACCAGAGGGGGCGCGGGATGGTGGCTTCATTCCAGCCCAAAGTCTTGGCAGGCAATACCCTGAGTTCGTCGCCGGACCATCATCGCCACGATAGCCCTTGATTCGCTTGCCGCCCTCTTGCGGGCTGACGGCAGCCGCTCTAGCGTCCATGGAGTAAAAAATACGACAAAAGTGAAGGAAACGCCGATGTCGCCGGGCCTCGAGGCCGGATTCACGCTGGATGCTCGTCTGGAGGCCGACAGCGAGCAGTTGATGTGGCTCGGCCTGTGCGAATTGCGGGTGATGAACGACCGCCGCTGGCCGTGGCTGCTTCTGGTGCCGCAGCGGCCGGGCGCGGAGGAAATCCATGATTTGACGCCGCTCGACCAGGCGATGCTGACCTTCGAGACCAACATGGTGGCACAGGCGCTGAAAAGCGTGACCGGCTGCACCAAGATAAACAGCGGCGCACTTGGCAACATCGTCCGCCAGTTGCATGTCCATGTCGTCGCGCGCTCGGAAGGCGATCCCGGCTGGCCGGGCCCGGTGTGGGGGCACGGTATGCGCGAGCCCTACGGGCGCTCGGACCTCCGCCGGTTTGCGCAGAAGATAAAGGCGGCGCTATAAGCCTGTCCCGTGTCCATCCTGAAGTTGGGTCTCCGATGAGCTTCCGCCTGTTTGACGCGCCTTTGCGCGAGCCGAGCCAGTTCGTCGGCTTCGCCGGCAATAGGATCGACCGGCAATCGGAAAACCGCGCCGACGATTCCGTCGAAAAGGCGCTCGCCGATCCCTCAGCCAGGCTTTTGCTGATGCATGCCGGGCGGCTCTATCTGAAGCTCAGCGGTGGCGGCTTCGATCCCTGGTTCAGCGCCGAGGAAAGCCGGCCGCTCGAGGCGTCGCTCGAACGTGGCGTCCTGCTCGGTTTTTCCGACAGCGGCCCGGTGCTCGCCGTGCCGGCCGGGCTCGATCCCGAACAACTGCCGGAGACGATCAAGGCCATCGACTATCGCTCGGTCTACATGCAGGGGCTGATCGACGAGGCGGCGGCCGGCGCGATGGCGCAAGGAGCAGCGCTGCTCGCCTGGCATGCCAGCCACCGCTTCTGCAGCAAATGCGGCGCCGAAGCCGCGATGCGGGCCGGCGGCTACAAGCGGCTTTGCCCGGCCTGCGCCACCGAGCATTTTCCGCGAACCGACCCGGTGGCGATCATGCTGACGGCGACGCGTGAAAAATGCCTGCTCGGTCGCGGCCGGCATTTCGCGCCCGGCATGTATTCGGCGCTTGCCGGCTTCATCGAACCTGGCGAGACGATCGAGGCGGCGGTGCGCCGCGAAACGCTGGAGGAAGCCGGTATCCGGCTTGGCCGCGTCGTCTATCACGCCAGCCAGCCCTGGCCGTTTCCCTATTCGCTGATGATCGGCTGCTTCGGCGAGCCGCTCAACGACGACATCCAGGCCGACCTCAACGAGTTGGAAGACTGCCGCTGGTTCTTTCGCGACGAGGTGCTGTCGATGCTGGCCCGCGAGCATCCGGGCGGCCTGGTCACGCCGCCGAAGGGGGCGATCGCCTACAACCTCATCCGCGCCTGGGCCGACAGCGCATAGCCTGCAGGGGAAGCAAAAATGATCCGTCATACAGTGGTGTTCAGGCTGAAGCACAAGGAGAACTCGGCCGAGGAGGCAAAATTTCTGGCAGACGCCAAAATACTGGCGGCGATACCGGGCGTCGAGAAATTCGAGCAGTTGCGGCAGGTCAGCCCGAAGAACGATTATCGTTTCGGCTTCTCGATGGAGTTCGCCGACCAGGCTGCCTATTCCGGCTACAACGACCATCCCGACCACGTCGCCTTCGTCCGCGACCGCTGGATCCCGGAAGTCGCGGCGTTTTTGGAGATCGACTACGCGCCGCTGAGCTAAGTTGGTGACTTGCCGGTGAAAACCGCCAGTTGAGCGGCGAAAGCACGCTTGTAGGCGGGCCGGGCTTCGCCGCGGGCGACATAGGCAGAGAGGTTCGGATATTCGTCCAGTATACCCGACCCGCTCAACCTTAGCAGCACGTGCACCATCATCAGGTCCCCGGCGCTGAACGCACCATCGAGCCAGTCGGCATCGACAAGACGACCGGAAAGCTCGCCCAGCCGGTCACGGATGCGATCTTCGACCATAGGCAGGCGCTGTTCGTGCCAGGTCTCGTCGCGCTCCAGGAGCACGGCGGTTTGGCGTTCAAGGATCGGCGGCTCCACGGTGTTGAGCGCGGCAAACATCCATGAGATTGCGCGCGCCCTGGCATTCGCATCGTCTGGCAGCAGGCCCGCATGGCGCTCGGCGATATGGAACACGATCGCCCCCGACTCGAACAGCGCGAGATCGCCTTCTTCAAAGGTCGGAATCTGCCCGAAAGGATGAAGCGCGAGATGCGCGGGTTCCTTCATCGCTTTGAACGAAACGAGACGAACCTTGTAAGGCAGGCCGACTTCTTCGAGCGCCCAGCGAACACGCATGTCGCGCGCCAGTCCCCTGCCGCGATCGGGCGACCGTTCAAAGGCAGTGATGGTGGGGGTCATGGGCAGGCCTTCATCTCGTCGTCTCCCTTCTTCGATTGCGGCAAGCAAAGGACGAATGTCGCGCCGGAATTCCGACATCTGCGAATTGTTTTTCAATCGCTCATGACCGCCGCGACGGAGGCACGTAGCGCTCCGGCGAAGTCGGGATGGTCATAGAGGTCGTTGTGGCCAGCCGCTATGGCGATGTGGCTGCGCAGGTCGCGGGCAGCCTCGCGCAGGGGCGCCGAACGCGCCGCAGGTACGATGGTGTCGTTCTCGGCGGTGATGACGGCCGTGGGCACATCGAGGTCGCGCAGAGATTCCGCTGCCTCCATGCGGTGCCGCAGCAAGAGGCGCACCGGCAGCCAGGGATAGTGGTGAGCGGCGAGTTCTCTCAGCGAATCGAAGGGGGTCACCATGACGATGCCGCGCAACGGCCGGGACGTCGCCAGATCGGCCGCAACCGCAGCGCCGATGCTAAGGCCGATCGCGAGGATGCCGGCTTTGGCATCGCTGGCCAGCTGGTCATGGGCGCGTCGGGCGTCCTCGAGCAGGGCGGCGGCCGATGGGCTGCCGCTGCTCGGCGCATAGCCACGGTAGTGCAGCGCAGCGACCTCATGTTCGGGAAATAGCTGGTGCAGCATGAAGGCAAGTGCGTCGGCGTTCCAGGCATTGCCGGCGAACCCCAGCAGCAGCGGGCGTGGCTCGGCCGGCGCCTTCCTTGCCGGCAGGCGGACCAGAACGACGCGCTCGCCATCCTCAGTCGCCAGTTCGACATGGCGTGCCCCAGCCGGCAGATCGGGTCCGAACCCCGCAAGGCCGGCCGGAAAGATCAGCCAGGACTGGAGTACATACACGACCGCAACAATCGCCGCATACAATCCAGCGACCGCGAGCGTCAGTTTCAGAAGCCACATCGCAGCAATGTCGCCCGATGCTCGTCACCTGGCAAGGCGCTGAGCTAGTCCGCCACCTTCCACTGCTCACGCGACTGGCTGGCCGGGTAGACGCCCAGAATCCGCATTTCGCGCGAGAAGAAGGCAAGCTCGTCGAGCGCCAGTTTTACCAGCGGATCGTCGGGATGGCCCTCGATGTCGGCGTAGAACAGGGTCGCGGTGAACGCGCCGAGCTGGTAGCTCTCGAGCTTTGTCATGTTGATGCCGTTGGTGGCGAAGCCGCCCATCGCCTTGTAGAGCGCGGCCGGCACGTTGCGGACGCGGAAGATGAACGTCGTCATCATCCTGGCATCGGCCGAGGGACGTTCGGCCCACTGCCTGTTCCTGGTCAGCACGACGAAGCGGGTGACGTTGCTGTCGGTGTCCTCGACATTCTGCTCGATGATGTCGAGCCCATAGAGCGTCGAGGCCAGAGCCGGCGCCAGCGCCGCCATGGTGCGGTCCTTCAGCTCTGCGACCAGCTTGGCGGCGCCTGCCGTGTCGCCGGCGACCACCGGCTTCCAGCCGTTCTTGCGGATATATTTGCGGCACTGGCCGAGCGCATGGATGTGGCTGTGCACGGTCTTGATCTGGTCGCGCCTGACGCCCGGCAGAACCATCAGCTGGAAATGGATCGGCAGGAAATATTCGCCGACGATGTGCAGCTTCGATTCCGGCAGGAGATGATGGATGTCGGCGACGCGCCCGGCAATCGTGTTCTCGATCGGGATCATGGCGAGGTCGGCCTTGCCGGTCTCGACCGCGTTGAAAGCATCCTCGAAGGTCGGACACGGCAACGGCTCCATATCAGGGAACATGTTGCGGCAGGCGGTGTCGGAATTGGCGCCCGGCTCGCCCTGGAAGGCTATTCTGTTGGTTTTTTCAGGCATGCCAAATGTCTCAGGTGTCCAGATGTCTCAGGTTGAAAGGATGGTTCTGGCGCGTTCGAGATCGTCCGGCGTGTCGACGCCGAACGGCGCCGACTGCACGATCTCGGCGTCGATGCGCATGCCGGCCTCCAGCGCCCGCAACTGCTCGAGCTTCTCGCGCCGTTCCAGCGGCGACGGCTGCAGCGCGACAAAGCGCTCGAGCGCTGAGCGGCGATAGGCATAGAGGCCGATGTGATGATAGAGCGGCCCATCGCCCCAAGGTGCGGTGGCGCGGGTGAAATAGAGTGCCCGCAGCCGTGTCTCCGACTGCGGCGAGCCGACGATCTTGACGACATTCGGATTGGTCTTTTCCTCGTCGCGGACGATCTCGATGCCAAGCGTGGCGATGTCGATCGTCGCATCCTCGAAAGGCCTTAGCGCGGCCTTGATGATGTCGGGATCGATGGTCGGCAGGTCGCCCTGCACATTGACGATCGTTTCGACCTTGCGCCCGGGATCCAGCGTGGCTAGCGCCTCGAAGATGCGGTCGGAGCCCGATTCATGGCCGACGCGCGTCATCACCGCCTCGAAACCGTGCGTGCGCACCGCCGCCGCCACGCTCTGGGTATCAGTGGCGACCACCACCCGGCCGAGCCCGGCCTCTGCGGCGCGGCGGGCGACATGGACGATCATCGGAACGCCGGCGATGTCGGCCAGCGGCTTGCCCGGCAGGCGGGTCGAGGCCATGCGGGCCGGGATGAGGATGAGCGTGGACATCGGGTGATGAAGCATCCGAAAAAGAGGAAGGGAAAAGTGGCAAAAGGTCTCACTGGAAGCGCCCTTATAGGTGTTGCAACGCCAGAGCAAAAGACCTAGTTTCCGCCCGATTTGACCGCCTCGCGGGGTGGTTCACGATTACCGACGGACGGAGTGGACGGATCGGTCCGCCGGAAAAGGGAGCCTGGGGCGTATGGACTCTTTCGAAATCAACAAGCTGATCGGCGGCCTGCTCGGAACCGTGTTCGTCGTCTTCTCGGTCGGCATCATATCCGACGCGCTGTTCGCCTCCCCAGCACCGGAAAAACCCGGCTACGCCATCGAGGCGACCGAGGAGCCTGCCGAGGGCGGCCCGGCAGCCCCCGCCCAAGCCAAGCCGATCGCCGACCTCTTGGCCAACGCCAATGTCGAGGCGGGTGCGTCCGTGTTCAAGAAGTGCCAGGCCTGCCACACCGGCGAAAAAGGTGGACCGAACAAGGTCGGCCCTGATCTCTGGGATATCGTCGACCGTCCCATCGCCGAGCATGCGGGCTTCGCCTATTCGGCCGGCATGAAAGAGTTTTCCAAGGGCGGCGCGGAAAAATGGACGTACGACCACCTCAATAACTTTCTGCTTTCGCCGAAGAAGCTGGTGAAGGGCACGGCGATGGGCTTCGCCGGCCTGCCGAAGGACGACGACCGCGCCAACGTCATCGCCTATCTGCGCACGCTGTCGGACAATCCGAAACCGCTGCCGACACCCGGCGCTTCGGCCGAGAATGCAGCCGCGCCTGCTGAAGGCGCGGCGCCGGCCAAGCCGGCAGAGGGTGCGGCACCGGCCGCACCAGCTCCGGCCCCTGCAGCTCCCGCACCAGCTCCAGCGCAATAACGCAATTGTCATGGACAAACTCTTGAAAAAGCCGGGTTCAGCCCGGCTTTTTCAATTGGAAAAGCGCATGTGCGGCGACAAAGCCGGCCTGTCGCGGTTTTCATGAGCGTCAAATGAACTAGATTGTCCGCTAACAGCTATCGCACAGAGGAGAAGGCATGACGGTTGGCCGAACGTTTCTCAGATCGATGCTGGTTGTGGCGGCTTTTGCCGGTGGCCCGCAGGCAGCCTTGGCGGATGAATGGCGCACCACCTCGTCGCTGATCGGCGACTCCAAATATGGCGACAACTTCCAGCACTATGATTACGTCAATCCGAACGCGCCGAAGGGCGGCTCGCTGAATTCGGTGGTGCTTGGCACGTTCGACAGCTTCAATCCCTATATCGTCCAGGGTTCCGCCGCGGCTGGCTTCGCCCCGTTCGGCGGCGGATTGCTTTACGACACGCTGATGGAGCAGGCGACTGACGAAGGCAGCGTCAGCCATCCGCTGATCGCCGACGCCTACAAACATCCCGACGACTATTCGTCGGCGACCTACCGACTTGATCCGCGGGCCAAATGGCATGACGGCAAGCCGATCACCACCGACGATGTAATCTGGTCGTTTCAGGTGCTGAAGGCCAATAGCCCGATGTACAGCCGCTATTTCGAGAATGTCACCGATGCGGTCGCGGTTTCCGACCGCGAGGTGGAATTCCATTTCGACCAGAAGGGCAACCGGGAACTGCCCAAGATTCTCGGCGATCTCGTCGTGCTGCCAAAGCACTGGTGGGAAGGTACCGACGCCACCGGCAAGAAGCGCGACATCACCAGGCCGACGCAGGAGCCGCCGCTGGGGTCGGCCGCGTACAAGATCGCCAGCTTCAAGCCGGGCTCTGAAATCATCTGGCAGAGGGTTCCGGACTACTGGGGTGTCAAGCTGCCGGTGAAGATCGGACGAGAAAATTTCGACAGGCAGCGTTTCAGCTACTTTCTCGACGACAATGCCGCCTGGCAGGCCTTTACCAAGGGCGGACTGCATGACATCAGGTCGGAAAACAGTTCGAGGCGTTGGAACACCGCCTATAATTTCCCGGCGGTCCAGGCCGGCGACGTTATCAAGCAGGAATTCAAGACCGCCTCACCCGAACCGATGCAGGCCTTCATGCTCAACACGAGGCGTCCGCTGTTTGGGGATCGTTTGGTGCGCGCCGCGCTGACTTACCCGCTCGACTTCGAGGCCATGAATCGTACCTTGTTCTTCGGTTCCAACACCCGTACCAGCAGTTACTTCCAAGGCACCGAACTGGCGTCGAGCGGCCTGCCGCAAGGCAAGGAGCTGGAAATCCTTGAGCAATATCGCGACAAGCTGCCGCCCGAAGTCTTCACCCAGGAATTCAAGCTGCCGGTCTACGATTCGCCGCAGGCGGAACGCAAGTATCTCAAGACTGCGGTCGATCTCTTCGCCAAGGCGGGCTGGGTGATCAAGGGCGGCAAGATGGTCAATGCCAAGACAGGCGAGCCGTTCAAGTTCGAAATCCTCGGCTGGAACGATACCGACCAGGTCCTTTCCAGTCCCTATATCGCCAATCTGCGCAAGATCGGCGTCGACGCCACGCTGCGGCTGATCGACCAGACCCAATACATCAACCGCGTCAACAATTTCGATTTCGACGTCACCATATCGCAGTTGGGGCAGTCGGATTCGCCTGGCAACGAGCAGCGTGACTTCTGGAGTTCCAAGTCCGCAGACACGCCTGGATCGCGCAACTATGCCGGCATCAAGAATCCGGTCGTCGATGCGCTGGTCGACCGCGTCATCTTCGCGACCGACCGTGACGATCTGGTTGCTGCCACCCATGCGCTCGACCGGGTGCTGCTGTGGAATTACTATGTCGTGCCGCAACACCATCGGTCGGCGGTCTGGATAGCGTACTGGAATAAGTTCGGCATCCCGGAAAAGCAGCCGGCCTATAGCGGCGTCGACCAGAATTCCTGGTGGATCGATGCGGACAAGGAAAAGGCGCTGGCGGCAAAATACAAGAGTGGCAATTGATGGCGGCGCTCCCCCGCCGCGTCTCGCTGGCCCGCCGCGACTTTCTGGCCTTGGGCGTCGCGGCCACGACGGCAGCGCTGTTGCCCGGCCGCGCCTTCGCCGCCATCCCGACGGGGGTCAAGCTGCATGGTCTGTCGGCCTTCGGCGACCTCAAATATTCCCCAGGTTTCACGCATTTCGACTATGTCAATCCGGACGCGCCCAAGGGCGGCCAGATGAATTTCGCACCGCCGAACTCCATCTTCAATCAGAGCTTCCTGACGTTCAACACGCTGAATTCGCTGGTGTTGAGAGGGGAATCGCCGCCGCGCACCGAACTCTGTTTCGATTCGTTGATGGCTAGCGCACTCGATGAGCCGGATGCGGTCTATGGCCGGCTTGCCGAGTCGGTTACCTTGTCGCCGGACCGCAATGGCTTCCGCTTCAGCCTGCGACCGCAAGCACGCTTCCACGACGGCTCGCCAATGACCGCGGAGGACGTCGCCTTCGCATTGAAGCTTTACAAGGACAAGGGCCATCCGAACCTCTCCCAGGCGTTGCGGCATATGACGGAAGCGGTTGCGGCCGATCCGGTTACCGTGGACCTCACCTTCAACGGCAAACAATCCGCGCAGAATATCCTTGCGATCGTCGCCATGCCGATCGTGTCCAAAGCCTTTTATACGGTCAATGATTTCGATGCCTCGACGATGACACCGCCGCTCGGCTCCGGACCCTACAAAATAGGGCGCGTGGCGGCCGGACAGACCGTCGAATATGAGCGCGTCGCCGACTATTGGGGCAGGGATCTGGCCGTGAACCGCGGCGTCTATAATTTCGACCGCATCCGCATCGATTTTTACATCAATCGCCAGGCAGCGTTTGAAGCCCTGAAGAAGGGGGACACGCATTTTCGCGAAGAATTTACCTCGCGGGTATGGGCAACCGGTTACGACTTTCCGGCACTGAAGGACGGCCGGGTCGTCAAACGCGAATTTCCCGGCGAGAAAACGCCATCCATGCAGGCTGTCGCGCTGAACCAGCGTCGTGCTCAATTCCGCGATGTGCGCGTCAGACGCGCGATCGCCAATTGCTTCGATTTCGAATGGACCAAGCGGGTTCTGTTTTACGGCGCCTACGAGCGCTCGCAATCGAATTTCGAGCGGTCGGATTACAAGGCCGAGGGCCTGCCCTCGCCCGAGGAATTGGCCCTGCTGGAGCCGTTCCGAGCCGAGTTGCCGCCGGAAACCTTCGGCGAAGCGGTGATGCAGCCTGTCTCCGACGGTTCGGGCCACGATCGCAAGCTGCTGCGCGCGGCTTCGAGACTGCTTGCCGAAGCCGGCTGGAAGCGGGCGGGCAATTTCGTTGTCAATGAAAAGGGCGAGCCACTGCGGGTGGAAATGCTGGCCGAGGACGACGGCATCGTTCGGCTTTTGTCGCCGTGGGCCGAGAACATGAAAACGATCGGCATCGACGCTTCGATCCGGCAGGTCGATTCGACGCAATATGAACAGCGGCAGAGCAATTTCGATTTCGATTTCACCCTGCTCGCCTGGTCGATCGGGGCGACGCCGACTGCCGACGGCCTGGAGATACTCTACGATTCGCGGATGGCGAAAAGGCCGGGGATGCGAAATTATCCCGGCACGGAAAGCAAGGCCATCGATGCACTGATCGAGGCAGCCGGCAAGGCGCAGAGCCGGGTCGAACTGATCACGGCGCTCAAAGCGCTCGATCGGGTCTTGCGCGCGCGGCTAGACTGGATTCCAACATATTATCTCGCGAATCACCGAGTCGCCTATTGGGACATGTTCGGCTTTCCCGAGCAGAAGCCCGATTTCGGCTTTCCGGTCGAGGCGCTGTGGTGGTTCGACAAGGACAAGGCGGCAAAGATTGGTAAAGGGTGAATTTCTTGCAGGCGTCGGCGCCGCCCCTCACCTGCCTGCCGGCATCCTCTCCCCGTATAGTGACGGGGAGAGGGGCGCCTTCATCGATGGTTTCGCCAATCACAAGCGTGGCAGTAAAAGCGCCGAGATTGCGGCCAGCCCCTTTCTCCCCGTCACTATACGGGGAGAAATGTCCGGTAGGACAATGATGGGCGGCGCTGGCGTCGATAATTGGTCTGACGCGACTGCCTTGGGCGGCCGTCCAGACACAGTGCCCCTCCTCACGGAGGACCATTTCTGATGGGCGCCTATATCCTGCGCCGCATCCTGCTGATGATCCCGACCTTGTTCGGCATCATGGCGGTGTCTTTCGCCGTCATCCAGTTCGCGCCGGGCGGGCCGGTGGAGCAGGTCATCGCCCGGCTGACCAACCAGGGCGGCAGCGATCGCCTTGGTGGCGGCGGTGGTGACGCCGGCGCCAGCAATTTCGACGTGGCTGGCGAAGCCGGTTCGAGATATCGCGGCGCGCAAGGGCTCGACCCCGAGTTCATCGCCAAGCTGGAAAAGCAGTTCGGCTTCGACAAGCCACCGCTCGAGCGCTTCGGCATGATGCTGTGGAACTACATCCGGTTCGATTTCGGCGACAGCTATTTCCGCGACATCTCGGTGATCGATCTGATCCTGGAGAAGATGCCGGTGTCGATCTCGATCGGGCTGTGGATCACGCTGCTGTCATACCTGATCTCGATCCCGCTCGGCATCCGCAAGGCAGTCAAGGATGGCTCGGCATTCGACGTATGGACCAGCGGCGTCGTCATTGTCGGCTACGCCATCCCGGGCTTCCTGTTCGGCATCCTGCTGATGGTGCTGTTTGCCGGCGGATCGTTCTACGACTGGTTTCCGCTGCGCGGCATCACCTCCGACAATTGGGACCAGCTGTCCTGGCCGGCGAAGATCGTCGACTATCTCTGGCACATGACCTTGCCGCTGACGGCGCTGGTGCTGTCGGCCTTCGCCACCACGACGCTGCTGACCAAGAATTCGTTCCTCGAGGAAATCCGCAAGCAGTATGTGGTGACCGCGCGCGCCAAGGGCCTGTCGGAACGGAAGGTTCTCTACGGCCACGTCTTCCGCAACGCCATGCTGATCGTCGTCGCCGGCTTTCCCGGCGCCTTCATCTCGGCCTTCTTCACCGGCTCGCTGCTGATCGAGAACATCTTTTCGCTCGAT
Organism: Mesorhizobium sp. WSM4837; assembly: GCF_055811435.1. Lineage (NCBI taxonomy): Bacteria > Pseudomonadati > Pseudomonadota > Alphaproteobacteria > Hyphomicrobiales > Phyllobacteriaceae > Mesorhizobium > Mesorhizobium sp. WSM4837. The sequence goes on along the minus strand of NZ_JBVVQE010000060.1, from coordinate 28,095 downwards.
GGCCTCGGCCTGCTCGGTTTCAGGTCGGTGGTCGAGCGCGACTATCCGGTGGTGTTCGCCAATCTCTACATCTTCTCGCTGCTTGGCCTGATCGTCGGGCTGCTGTCCGACCTGATCTATACCTGGGTCGACCCGCGCATCGACTTCGAGCGGAGGGACGTCTGATGGCCGGGGCCGCAGCCGAAACGGCGCCGGAGCGGATCGCACGGCCCTGGCTGTCGCCGCTCAACCAGCGGCGGCTGCAGAATTTCAAGGCCAACCGGCGCGGCTACTGGTCGTTGTGGATATTCCTCGTGCTTTTCGTGCTGTCGGTGTTTTCCGAATGGATCGCCAACGACAAGCCGGTCCTCGTCTCCTACAAGGGCGAAATCCTGTTTCCGGTCGTGGTCGCTTATCCCGAGGAGAAGTTCGGCGGCTTTTATGCGGTCACCGACTACCGCGACCCGGTCATCCAGGACGAGATCAATGCCCATGGCTGGATGATCTGGCCACCGGTCCGCTACTCGTACCGGACCGTCAACAACGCCATCCCGGAGGCGGCGCCGACCAAGCCGTCCTGGCTCTATGACGTCCAGACACGTTGCAACCAGTATCCGCAAGGTGCCGCCGACCCCAATTGCGTCATCGGCAACTGGAACTGGCTGGGCACCGACGACCAGGCCCGCGACGTGCTGGCGCGCGTCGTCTACGGATTCAGGGTCTCGGTGCTGTTCGGCCTTATCCTCACCGCCGGCTCGGCGGTGATCGGCGTGACGGCCGGCGCATTGCAGGGTTATTTCGGCGGCTGGACCGACCTTCTGTTCCAGCGCTTCATAGAAATCTGGTCGGCGATCCCGGTGCTTTATCTGCTCCTCATCGTCGCCGCCATCCTGCCGCCCGGCTTCTTCATCCTGCTCGGGCTGATGCTGCTGTTCTCCTGGGTAGCGCTGGTCGGCGTGGTGCGGGCCGAGTTCCTGCGCGCCCGCAACTTCGAATATGTCAACGCCGCGCGCGCGCTGGGCGTACCCAACGGTACGATCATGTTCCGGCATCTGTTGCCCAATGCCATGGTGGCGACGCTGACCTTCCTGCCCTTCCTGCTCAGTGGCTCGATCTCGACGCTGACCTCGCTCGACTATCTTGGCTTCGGCCTGCCGCCCGGCTCGGCCTCGCTGGGCGAGCTTCTCAAGCAGGCGCAGCGCAACCTCAACGCGCCGTGGCTCGGCATTTCGGGGTTCGTCGTCATCTCGCTGATGCTGTCGCTGCTGGTCTTCGTCGGCGAGGCGACCCGCGACGCCTTCGATCCGCGCAAGACGTTCAGATGAGCGACGCCCCTCTCCTCTCGGTGCGCGATCTCAGCGTCGCCTTCGCCCAGGAAGGCCGCCAGTCGATGGCCGTCGACCACATTTCCTTCGACATCGCCAAGGGCGAGACGGTGGCGCTGGTCGGCGAATCCGGCTCCGGCAAGTCGGTCTCGGCGCTGTCGGTGCTGAAGCTGCTGCCCTATCCGGCCGCCAGCCATCCGTCGGGAAAGATCTTGTTCCAGGGCGCCGATCTGCTCGCTGCCGACGAGAAGGCATTGCGCCGCGTGCGCGGCAACAAGATCACCATGATCTTTCAGGAGCCGATGACCTCGCTCAACCCGCTGCACACCATCGAGCAGCAGATCGTCGAGGTGCTGACGCTGCACCAGGGCCTGGGTGACCGCCAAGCCAAGGCGCGCACCCTGGAGTTGCTCAACGAGGTCGGCATCCGCGAGCCGGAGAAGCGGCTCGACGCTTATCCGCACCAGCTTTCCGGCGGTCAGCGCCAGCGCGTCATGATCGCCATGGCGCTGGCCAACGAGCCGGAACTGCTGATCGCCGACGAGCCGACGACGGCACTCGACGTCACCGTGCAGGCGCAGATCCTCGAACTGCTTGCGGAATTGAAGAGCCGCAAAGGCATGTCGATGCTGTTCATCACCCACGATCTCGGCATCGTCAGAAAGATCGCCGACCGGGTCTGCGTGATGACCAAGGGCAAGATCGTCGAAACCGGGCCGACGAAAGAAATCTTCGCCAACCCGCAGCACAGCTATACGCGGCACCTTTTGGCGGCCGAACCCAAGGGCAAGCCGCCCGCCGCCAACACAGCCGCCAGGCCGGTGATGACCGGCCAGGACATAAAAGTCTGGTTTCCGATCAAGAAAGGCTTTTTCCGGCGCACCGTCGACAATGTGAAGGCGGTCGACGGCATCGACGTCACCGTGCGCGCCGGCCAGACGCTTGGCGTCGTCGGCGAATCCGGCTCGGGCAAGACGACGCTCGGCCTGGCGCTGGCCAGGATGATCTCGTCGACCGGGACCATTCAGTTCGATGGGCGCGATATCAACGAGCTGTCATTCAACGCCATGCGGCCGCTGCGGCGCGAGTTGCAGATCGTCTTCCAGGATCCGTTCGGGTCGTTGAGCCCGCGCATGTCGGTCTCCGAGATCATCGAGGAAGGGCTGAAGATCCACGAGCCGAAACTGTCGCCCGATGAGCGCGACAATCGCATTGTCGATGTGCTCGGTGAAGTCGGGCTCGATCCCTCCACGCGCAATCGCTATCCGCACGAGTTTTCCGGCGGCCAGCGCCAACGCATCGCCATCGCCCGCGCCATGGTGCTCAACCCGCGCTTCGTCATGCTGGACGAGCCGACCTCGGCGCTCGATATGAGCGTGCAGGCGCAGGTGGTCGACCTTCTGCGCAGCCTGCAGGCGAAGCACGACCTCGCCTATCTGTTCATCAGCCACGACCTGAAGGTCATCCGTGCGCTTGCCAACGACGTCATCGTCATGCGCAATGGCAGGATCGTCGAAGCCGGTCCGTCCGAACAGATTTTCGAACGGCCGCAGACCGATTATACCAAGGCGCTGATCTCGGCCGCATTCAGGATCGAAACGGCGCCGGTCGGCATCGTCAGCGAGTAGCCTGTACCCGCATAAAGGAAAACGAACCCGCCATGGAAAAAGGCCGCGTCCTGCTTGCCCTCACCGGTATCCATCCAGGCCGTTGGCGCGAACTCTTGTCGGCCGAACGCGAGGTGGTGCTCGAGCCGGAAGGCGCCAGCGATCCTTCGATCACCTATGCGGTGGTTTGGAAGCAGCGGCCGAACCTTCTGTCGTCCCTGCCCAATCTGCGCGCTGTCTTTTCGATCGGCGCCGGCGTCGACCACATCTTCGCCGATCCCACTTTGCCCGACGTGCCGATCGTCAAGGTCGTGGCCGACAATTTGACCCACTACATGACCGAATATGTCGTCTGGCGGGTGCTCGATCACCATCGCCAGGGCCTGCTTTACCGGTCGCAGCAGCAAAGGAAGATCTGGCACGAGTCGCCGCAGCGGCCGGCCGGCGACATCTCCATCGGCATCATGGGGCTCGGCACGCTTGGCCGCGCGGCGGCGTCTGTGCTTTTGTCGCTCGGCTTTGCGGTCAATGGCTGGTCGCGCAGCGACAGGCCGGTGAAAGGCGTTTCGACCTATGCCGGCGAGGCCGGATTGATCCCCTTCCTCAACGCCACCGATATCCTGGTGGCGCTGTTGCCGCTTACGCCGCAGACGCAAGGCATCATCAATTACGGCGTGCTGAAGGAGTTGAGGAAACGCAACGGCCTCGGCGGCTCAGTGCTGATCAATGCCGGGCGCGGCAAGTTGCAGAAGGACGCCGACATTCTGCGTGCGCTGGAGGACGGCACGCTCAAGGAGGCGAGCCTCGACGTGTTCGAGGTCGAGCCGCTGCCGAAGACCAGCCGGCTATGGAGCCACCCAAAGGTCTTTGTGACGCCGCATGCGGCGGCGACCTCCGATCCCGTGCATCTGGTGCCGATCATGCTGCGCCAGATGGCCGCCTTCGAGCGCGGCGAAAAGCTCGAGAACGTCGTCGATCGCAACGCGGGGTATTAACCCGGCTTGCCACATTCGCGGCGGGCGATCGACCGGTTCATGGCGTCGATCCGGCCACTTGCCTGTTCGACGTCGCGCTGGGCCTTGGAACGGGCATCCGGCGTGAACGGGCCGAGGCCCACCCCGGGATCGGAGAAGGACGGCTTGGCATCCTGCGGAAGGCGGTATTGCTGCGCCAGCCGGTTTCGTTGCGCCACCAATTGATCGCAAGGCACGCTGTCATATTGCAGCGAGGACTGGACATTCGCGTCCTGTCGCTCGGCGATCGAGGTGCCGACGCAACCGGCTATTGCCAGGCAAGATGCCAAGACCACCAAGTTCCAGCGCATGCAACGTCCTCCTTGTCGGTGTTCTGCCCTTTCGGGCATGCGAATCGGACTTTTTCGCAGCCGCCGCCACGTGTGGCGCAGGTGAACGAAAAGGGTCGCCGGACAAGGCCTGATGCGATTTCGTGATGGAGATCCCGCCGACAGTTGCCTGTATGCCGAGTCAGCAGTCACTTGCAACAGGCTTCCCGCGCCGGAATTAGCAACTATCTTGGAGCCATGCGCGCCAGCGACCTGCTTCACCCTCGGCCCGAGGGCCTTTATTGCCCGCCCGGCGATTTCTTCATCGATCCGGTGCGGCCGGTCAGCCGGGCGCTGATCACACACGGCCATTCCGACCATGCCCGTTCCGGCCACCGCTCGGTGCTGGCTACACAACAGACGCTGGACATCATGCGGCTGCGCTACGGCGAGGGTTTTGCCGGGACGACGCAAGCGGCAGCACTTGGCGAGGCGATTGCGCTGAACGGCGTCACCGTAACCTTCCATCCGGCCGGCCATGTGCTGGGCTCGGCGCAGATCGAGGTCGTGCATCAGGGCTCATGCATCGTCGCTTCGGGCGACTACAAGCGCCAGAGGGACGCGACTTGCGAGCCGTTCGAACCGGTCAAGTGCGACGTGTTCATCACCGAGGCGACTTTCGGCCTGCCGGTGTTCCGTCATCCGCCCGATACCGAAGAGATCGCCCGCCTGCTGAAATCGACCGCGCAGTTTCCCGAACGCGCGCATCTGGTCGGCGCCTATGCGCTCGGCAAGGCGCAGCGCGTCATGCGCTTGCTGCGCGACGCCGGCTACGACAGGCCGATCTATATCCACGGCGCGCTGGCCAAGCTCAGCGACTACTATCAGAGCCAGGGCATCGAGCTCGGGGCGCTGGAGCCGGCGACCGTCGAAAGTAGTGGCAAGGAGGATTTTACCGGCGCCATCGTCGTCGGGCCGCCATCGGCGTTCGCCGATCGCTGGGCGCGGCGCTTTCCCGATCCGATCTCGTGCTTTGCCTCCGGCTGGATGCGCATCCGCCAGCGCGCCAAGCAGGGCGGCGTCGAGCTGCCGCTGATCGTTTCCGACCATGCCGACTGGGACGAACTGACCGCCACGATAAGGGAAACCGGCGCGGAGGAAATCTGGGTGACGCATGGCCGCGAGGAGGCCCTGGTGCGCTGGTGCGAACTCGAAGGCATCGCTGCCAGGCCGCTGCATCTCGTCGGCTATGAGGATGAGGGCGATTGATGGTGGTCACGGCCGATGTAGCGCTTCACGGCGGCGCGACAGAACGCAAGGCTGGCCCATTGGCGCGGCCCGCATTATGAACCGCTTCGCCGAACTCCTCGACCGCCTCGTGCTGACGCCGTCGCGCAACGGCAAGCTGAAGCTGTTGAGCGATTATTTCCGCAGCGTCGAGGATCCGGATCGCGGTCTGGCGCTGGCTGCCATCACCGGCGACCTGACCATCGCGGCGGTCAAGCCGGCGATGCTGCGCGCGCTGGTCATGCAGCGCATGGACCCGGTGCTGTTCGGCTATTCCTACGACTATGTCGGCGACCTGGCGGAGACCGTGTCGCTGGTCTGGCCGCAATCACCGGCGGATATCGCCAACCATGAGCCGACGCTCGCCGAGGTCGTCGCGAAATTGCAGGCGGCGAGCCGTTCCGACGGGCCGAAGGTGCTGGCCCGGCTGCTCGACAGCGCCAGCATCTCGGCGCGCTTCGCCGTCATCAAGCTGGTCACCGGCGGCCTGCGCATCGGCGTTTCGGCGCGATTGGCCAAGCAGGCGCTGGCCGATCTCGGCAAGGTCGACATCGCTGAGATCGAAGAACTCTGGCATGGGCTGATACCGCCCTATGCCGAGCTGTTCGCCTGGCTGGAGGGCAAGGCAGAAAAACCCAAAAAGACAGCGCTGGCGCTGTTCCGGCCGGTGATGCTGTCCAACCCGATCGGTGACGGCGACCTCGAAAAGCTCGATCCGGCCGACTATGCCGCCGAGTGGAAATGGGACGGCATCCGCGTCCAGGCGGTATCGGAAGGCGGTGTTCGCCGGCTCTACTCGCGCACCGGCGACGATGTCTCCCGGGCTTTTCCTGACCTCGCAGAGGCGATGGATTTCTCCGCCACCCTCGACGGCGAGCTTCTGGTCGGCGATCCCCGGCAGGCGACCGGCACGTTCTCGGACCTGCAGCAGCGGCTGAACCGCAAGAGCGTGACACCGAAGATCCAGCAGCAATACCCGGCCTTCATGCGCTGCTACGACGTGCTTCAGATCGGCGACGAGGACTTGCGCACGCACCCTTTCCGCGAGCGGCGCGGCCGCCTCGAAGGCTTCGTGCAGACGCTCGATCCGAGCCGCTTCGATCTTTCGCCGCTTGTCGAATTCACCGACTGGCAGGCGCTGGAGGAATTGCGCCGCAAGCCGCTGCATCCGGTCATCGAAGGCGTGATGCTGAAGCGCTGGGATTCGCCCTATCTCACCGGCCGGCCGAAAGGCCCATGGTTCAAATGGAAGCGCGATCCGCACACAATCGACGCCGTGCTGATGTATGCCCAGCGCGGTCACGGCAAGCGTTCGAGTTTCTATTCCGACTACACGTTTGGCGTGTGGTCCGGCCCGGAAGGATCGGAGGAACTGGTGCCGGTGGGGAAAGCCTATTTCGGTTTCACCGACGAGGAACTGAGGCAGATCGACAAATATGTCCGCGACAACACGATCGAGCGCTTCGGCCCGGTCCGCTCGGTGCGGGCCGACCGCAGACAAGGCCTGGTACTGGAGGTGGCGTTCGAAGGGCTTAACCGCTCGACACGGCACAAATCCGGTGTCGCCATGCGCTTTCCGCGCATTTCACGGCTGCGCTGGGACAAGCCGGCGGCCGAAGCCGACCGCATCGAGACGCTGCAGGCGCTGCTCGATAGTTAGAGCGACGTGCGTCCAATTGGACGCACAAAGTACGATCTAACTGTTATAATCTACGCATCGTGCTTTCCGAAAATCGATTCCGATTTTCGGGCCGATGCGTTGAGGCTCAAGGAACAATCGCGACGCGGATCTCGTAGATGTCGACCGACTTGCCCTGCTTGTCGAAGTCGGAATTGATGGCGATGGTGCCGGCAGCGCCCGGACGCTTGTCGGGAAACCGCACATCGAAGAGGTATTCGTTGCGCTCGTGGCCGACCGCGTAGCGCTTGCGGCCGCAGTCGCCGAGTTCGCCGAAATTGCAGTCGACGGAGATCTGCGTCTCCTGGCCCTCCTCGGAGCGGGCGATGATGTCGAACGTGGCGTGCTTGCCGGCGAGTTTGTCCAAGACGCCTTGCTCGACGTCGAAGCTGATCGCCGAACCGGAGGCGCCCGACCGGATGCGCAGGAAGGAACCGCTGTCGTCCTGCATGGTTTCGGCCTTGGCATCCGAAGGCGCGCTGACAAGCGTCGGGTCGCTCGGTGAAAACACATTGATCCAGTCGCGCGCCTCATCCGCCTCGCCGGCGTTCAGCGGCGGGGCCGTGTCGCCTGGCGGCGTGAAATCATCGTCTTCCACCGTCGGTGGCGTTTGCGGCGGGGCGGTGTCGAGTTCGGCCGCCGACTTGAAGACGCCGGTCTGGGCAGCGAAATAGAGGCCGATGCCAGCGGCTGCAAGCAGCGTCACGCCGAGGAAGATCGCGGTGAGAGGCAGGCGGGGACCTTTCACCCGCCTGTCGTCGCGGTCGGGCATCACCTCTGCGTCGCCGTCCCCGGCCGATTGGGGGGACGACAAGTCGACCTCCGGCGCATCGGGAAAAGCCGCTTCGGGCATGATGTCGGGAACGACCGGCAAGACGCGCGAGCGCGGCGCATCGGAAGCAGGGGGCGCGTCCGAAACAGGAGGCGCGACCGATGCAGGAGACTCCGCCGGACCGTCAACAATGACCTCAGGCGGCGGCGCCGGTTCAGCGTCGGCGCCGGCATCCGGTTCGGCATCGGCCTGGGGTTCGGCATCGGCTTCGCTGCCAGGCGGCTGCTCCACAGCCGGTGCTGCAGCGTCGTCATCGGTCGGCCGGCCGACAGCGGGAACCGCCGGCAGGAATTCGGATTCGATTTCGGTTATCTTGGCCTGCACCGCCTTGCGGCGCTTGATGGCGACTTCCACCGTCACGTTCGGGTTGGCCTGCAGGGCGCGATCAAGCGCGGCGAAGGCCGATCGGTAGACCCGCTCGCGAAACGCGCGGTCCTCGGCATTGCCTTTCTCGAAGGCATTCCGGATCGCTTTTTCGATCGCGTCCAACGGGGACCCCTCTGCACGTACGGTCATATTGTCATGATCGTTAGCCGCAGGCGACCGATCAATCAACGGGCCAGCGGCCGCATTCTGCCTTGGCGATGCATCCAAAGCCGATTTCGGCGGTTTTCGGTAAAGGAATCAACATTTTTCGCCGGTTTCCCGATGCAGCGCCAACGCGACGTCGCACAACCTGGCGTTGAGGCTTCGCGCAACCACATGGCCGACCGGTGGGCGGTCGCTTATAGGCCCGGGATGAGCCGACACGAATTGCCAAGTCCCATCTTGAATTTGTGGCGGGTTGCGTCTATCACCCAGCGCATCTTGGAGGCCCTGGCTTCCCGGGCCGCTTTAGCTCAGTTGGTAGAGCACATCATTCGTAATGATGGGGTCAGGTGTTCGAGTCACCTAAGCGGCACCAGTTTTCTCTTCGGAAAATCAATTGCTTAGTTGATGGCCGGTTTTGGCCGCATCCGCGAAAATCATCCGGGGCACCGCAGGGGCACCCCCAGACGCATTTTCAGCCCCGACATAATATTTTGCCCCCGGCCCCTGAACTTCCGGCAGACTTGCGGAAAGTCCAGATCCTTTCGCGCGCGATGTGACATCACCAAAACCTTGGCCAAAGCGACGGACAGCGAGCCCCTGGTCGACCAGACCTTGCGGGGCGGCTCGCGACTGCGGATTTCTGTCCAGCAGCCATCTACTCACCATCTATTTTAGACACCCCTGAGAGCTTCCATGAGGCCGTGCAGACGACACTGGCTAGCTTCGACATTCGGGACGAGGCAAGGTCTGGCCGACTACTCCCGCACATTAACCGCCTTCGGGACATTGTTGCTCGGCTTTGAGAGCCCCGAGTAGCGGCAGAAAATTTCTATGGGCGCCCTCGGCGGAACACTCAAAAGGTTCAAAAGTCCACTTTGCAGGCGGCTTTCGTCTCTCTTCAGCGCTGGGCCGCGTACGCCGGTTAATGGCCGAAGGCCCCGCTTTCCGGAAAGCAAAACTTTTTCCAATGTTTTCCCCGGTGTGGGAATTCCCACAGCCGAGCCTGGTCCGACTGGCATATCCTTGTTGCAACATCCAGGCCTGCGCAGAAGCCATAAGGTGTCCCGCGATGGGTCAATAAGTCTGGCACGGCAGTTGCATGGTCAGGTATGGGGGAATGGGGCGGAGGCCCGTCGCTTCGCAAATGTAGCGGCGGGTCTTCTGCATAGAGGTCGCGTCCCAGTCTACGCGCTGCCGTCCGTCTCGCTTTCCTCGTCTATCGCCCGGACCGGCAGTAAGCAGCTGTAGGTATCGGCGAAGTCGAGATCGAGGAAGACATAGGGAGTGTCTACGAAGTGGTCCTCGATGCGATAGTCCACCATGACGAACGCTTGGCGTGCTGACCACACCGGCGCCATATCGGCCGAATGGCAAAAGGGCTGGACGTTCCAATCTCTGATCGACGCGAAGATGACGGTGACGGCGCACTGCCATCATGGGCCGTGTCACCACCGTGACACGCTCGATCTGGTAAAGCTGCGCGATCGGTTCGGCCCTGATGCGCCATCGCGAGGCAAAGGACGGGCGATAGAATGAAGGCCCTAAGAAACTTGGAACATAAGGCGGCAGAAAACATTGTTGGCGCCATGGACAAGAACGCTGGCGACAATCTTCCTGAATGGTTTGCGAGCCGCCTGCCCGAGGATCCGGTGATCCGTGCAGATATTCGGACTAGGATTTCGAGAGAGATCGATGGGAAAAATGGGCTCTCCGGTGCGGTGCTCACTAAAGGCGGGAGGGACGACAATCTGGTCGAAAAAAAGGAAGAAGCCACGCCGCCCCCGACAACCAACCGTCCGGGGTTCCTTGGCTCCTAGTCCTGTCTGCTCTCAATGTTGGCCTGGGCAGGGTACGCGCTGGCCGGTTCGTATTTTCTATCCTTATCGAGTTCAAGGTCGACGTCGTGGTCTTCATCATCCACTAGCGCAAGAGTTCCCCTCAGCGGATTGCGCGATTTCACGTCCACCTCGCCATCCTGATACTCAACAAGTTTAGGCATGACCTTCTCCATTACTCTCTAGGGGCCGCAACGCCCGTCGCGGGCGGCAGGCCGGGTTGTTGTTGTTCGGGAGTTATGTCGGGCAGTCGTGCTGCTTCTTGCTTCTCTTCGACGTAAAGTCGTCGGTTATCATGCGGCTTATCCAAAGGCGCCAGGGGCCGCTTCTCTCAAGACGCGCTGGAAAGGTATCTAACTCGTGCCGGCAGTCAAGGGGCTGCCAATGTGCGACTCGCTATTGAAAGGCTTTAAGGCAGGCAAGATGGGAGCCGTCGCGAAACTCAGCAATCGCGCGCTGCTGAAGGCGCGCAGCCCAGACGACGGTAACGATCAAAGGGAGACGTTTCGTAGGCGAAGGCAGAGTTCTTCAGCCTGCTCAAAGAAGTCTGATGCTGCACGTGTCGGATGCCGCGCGTCTATGCTGGCTGTCGGGGATATGCCGCTGTCAGGTCATTTATCGTTACGACAAGGCTGTTTGTGGTTGGGCGACTTATTTGCGCTCCAGGTCGCCTTGACGTGCGCGGTGAAACAGCAGGGAGTCAGAAAAAATCTGGCGGGATTTCGAAGCAACGTTTTCTCCGACTTGTATCCCTCCGTGCCGAAAATCGGGACCGGCCCCTCCTTGGGACTGATTGTGACTATTACCGCCGTTGGAAATATGAATGTCTACGGGCGTCGCGCCGCAGGCCGGGCGAGCACGGACCGTACCGAAAGCGGCAAGTCTAATAAAGGGGGTTGAAATGCGACATCAGCTGACTGGCAACGCCGGTCTGTACCACGTAGCGCGGGAACTATCGCGGCGCGGTTGGCATGTCATGCCCACCGTGCGAAACGCACGTGGCGCAGACCTCTATGCCGCAAGCGACGATGAGAGCCGCGTCCTACCGATTCAGTCAAAAGCTCTATCGAAGAAAGACCCAGTGCCGCTGGGTGGTTCGCTGGACACCCTTCGCTCAGATTGGTGGGTTCTAACGATCAATGCGAACACCGCAGCACCAACGTGCTATGTCCTCACGAAGGACGAAGTGAAAGCCGCAGCGCATCGGGGAATGAGTGCAACTGGCACGATATCGTATTGGCTACAGCCAAAGTCCTATGCGCTTCCTCAGTATCAAGAAGCATGGGACAGGCTCGGCAGCCCTGCCGCTCCCGGAAGCCTTTGAAACTCAAACTGCAGCTGTAGCTCCTCAAGCAATGGATAGCACATGACGGTCTTGGACACTGTACGGGAGTTCATCCAAGGGAAAGCTCCCCGCGCCGTTTGCGACGACTGCATTGCGGACAGTATCAAACTGTCAATTCGCCAGCACGCCAATCACAAGACACGAGAGCTTGCCTGCGCATTCGGATTCAGCCGACGAAAAGAGGTCTGCTCCACGTGCAAGAAGACAAAGAACGTCATTAGCTACGCCCACAGGACCGGCTAGGCCGGCAAATCTAGACAGTACATGAGGCGTGCTCGCCGAGGTGCCGACGACCACCGGCACCGGCCGCTTCAGTCATGCACCTGGACATAAGGCTGTCGGTAGTTGGCTAGCGTTGCCGCTACAGGCGCACCCGTCAGGCTCGCAGCGGCACTGTCGGGCCATTTGTCGGCCAGGGTCGCGACTGCCGCGCAGAGAACTGGCCTATAGCTTTCTAAAGAAGCCGGACAGAATATTCGGACCCACTTCGCCGGGCCGCAGTCTAATCCCGTCCTCGAATGAGTTCAGCGTCATGCAGAGCGCAACAAAATCAGCAATTTCTGTGGCAAATGTAGGACTTTTGAATTTCACTCAGGTCTTCGCGTCACTAAGCGACACTAATATTTCTCAAGGCTTAGCGGGATTCCGAGGGTAGAGCGACCAGTTCAGAAAACGCGCCTGTCGCACCGCGCGGCATCACTGCGACGCTGCCGGCGTCAGTCGCAATATCTTTCCCGCTGGTTCGTCGGTTAGCGCCATGACCGCGCCGTCGGGGGCCTGCACCACGTCCCGGATACGCCTGCCGAGAGCGAGGACTTCCTCGCCGGCGACCTGCTTTCCGTCGATCCTGACACGAACGATGCCTTCCGCCGACAGTCCGCCAATCAAGAGGTCGCCGCGCCAATCGGCAAACATGTCGCCGGTGTAGAAGGTCATGCCGGAAGGCGAGATGACGGGTGTCCAGCTATGGATGGAGTCGGCAAACTCCGGCCGCGTCGACGGTTCGGGGATGCGTTCGCCCGAATAGTGCCGGCCCCAGCTGACCACGGGCCAGCCGTGATTCCTGCCCGCTTGCGGAATGTTCAGCTCATCGCCGCCGAGCGGTCCCATTTCCGCCGTCCAGAGCACGCCGGATTCGGGTTGGAGCGCAGCACTTTGCACATTGCGATGGCCGTAGGACCAGATCTCGTCGGCGCCGTCCTTGCCGACGAACGGATTGTCGTCAGGCACGGAACCATCGGGGTTGATGCGGACGATCGTGCCGAGATGATTGTTCGGGTCCTGCGCCTCTCGCATCTTGCCGCGCTCACCGAGCGTGACGAAGAGCTTGCCGTCCGGCGCGAATACCAGGCGGGAGCCGTAGTGCAGCCGGCTGGATACGGCTGGTTCCTGCCGGAAGATCACTTCGAAGTTCGAAAGCGCGCTGCCGTTCTTGTCCAGGCGGCCACGGCCGACCGAGGTGGCCGCGCCGCCGCCGCGTTGCTCCGAATAGGAGAGATAAACCGTTCGGTTGTTGGCAAAGTCCGGATCGAGCGCCACATCCAGCAGACCGCCTTGTCCGCTGGCAAGGACGTCCGGCACACCGTCGATCGGATCGGAAACGGCTCCGTCGGTCAAGACAAGCCGCAGCCGCCCCGGACGCTCGGTGACCAGCAACGCGCCGTCGGGCAGGTAAGTCGCGCCCCAGGGATGCTCAAGCCCTTCGGCAAAGGTCTCGACCGCAACGCGGCCTGTCTCGCTCTCGATGCTGCTGCCCTGCGCGAGCGTGGTCGAGGGGGCACCGAAGGCGAGAAGAAAAGACGAAGCAATGAATATCCGCAGCATGATTTCTCCATCCGAACGGAGGCATAGGGGAGGAGCCGCCGGCTCTCCGATATAATGACCGACTGCCGATGCAGTTCCAAGCTGGCGCCGCGCCAGGTTTTTCAGCTATGGCCAGGTCGAGGTCGGCGAGAGTTCGGCCTGGCCACTCTCGGCGTGCCTCTAGATAAAGAAGTCAAATGAGCGCGAACTGAAACCAATTGAGACACAACTGAAACACATCCAGGCGCAGGCGACATGCATGCGAAACGCTTTGGGGCGATGGTCGCCGCAAGACCAGGAACGCAGGAGCGTCGCCGATGACACCCGACCAGACCAGACTTGTCCAGGACAGTTTTCGCGAGATCGTGCCGATCCGCGTGGCCGCCGCCGCGCTGTTCTACGAGCGCCTGTTCGCGATCGACGCGGATCTTCGCGCGCTGTTTCCGGTGACAGACATGACCAAGCAAGGCGCCAAGCTGATAGCGAGCCTCGGCTTCGTCGTGCATGGACTGGACCGAGCCGACACCATCCTGCCGACGGTGCGCGTGCTCGCCAGGCGTCACGTGACTTACGGTGTCGAGGAGCGTCATTACCCGATCGTCGGACAAGCGCTCATCGAGACGCTGGCGGCCGGCCTCGGCACGGCTTTTACGCCGGCTGTCCGCGAGGCTTGGGAGGCGGCCTACGGGTTGCTCGCCAGCGTAATGATCGCGGCTGCCCGTGAGGATCAGCTCGCAGCGTAATTTTGGGGGATGCAGCCGCAGGCGACCACCCACCCAAACGACAATTCCAAATGGAGAGAAACACGATGTTCAGATACACAGCACTTGCGGCGCTTTGCGTCGTGGCAGGTTCCACTTCTGCCGGCGAACTCACGGCCCGTCAGGGTGGGACCGTCGATCTCGGCAATTTTCACGGCGTCGTCTACTACACCGAGGCGGAGGACGGCTATCGGGTGGTCACCACGATGGCGGCGGGCGAAGAAAACCTGCCAGTGCGCTTCGTCGCGACCCTCAGCGAGGGCCAGGCGTTCGTGATCTCGGTCCCGGGCGCGTTGGCAGGGGCCGGCCAGGCACTCGAAATCTCGCGCGCCAAAGGCAAGCTGGTTGTGGCGGAGGTGGAGTCCACCCAGTAACAGGTTGAAAGTTGACGTCGCGACGCAACCGGGTAGTCTGCGCCCGCTTCCGCGTCTTCCAGCAGCGCGAAGAGACAAATCGGCACCGTCATTGGGATGGGTATCGTCCTAACCTCGGAGAAACGAGATGCTCAAGGTGCAAAGTGCGGAAGTTCGATTTCGACTTTTTGAGTGTGGACAATTTTTCCTGATCCTGATGGTCGCTGGTCTACTTGCGCCGGCCGCTTTTGCCGATGTCGTCGAGCCAGCGACCCTCGCCGTCGCGGATTTCGAGTTCAGGGATACATCAGGCGAAGTCAGGGACCAGACCGCCGAACACGAAGCGCGACTGAAGGCATTTGGCGTTACGTTGCAGGATGGCCTTTCGGAGAAGATCAAGCTGGTCGCGTTACCCTGTCAGGCAGAACAGTGCACCATCAAGGACCCCGGCCTTGTCGATCTCTCGAAACAGGCAAAAACAGCCAGCGCGAAATATCTCCTGATCGGTCAGGTGCACAAGATGAGCACGCTGGTCGGCTGGGTGAAGTTTGCAGTGCTGGATTTGAGCAACAACAAACCTATCTGCGATCGATACCTGACTTACCGGGGAGATACCGACGAAGCATGGCGGCGAGCAGCAGAGTTCACCGCGCGTGACGTCGAGAAGCACTGCATTCCGTAGGAATCGCCGTCGCTGTAGTCTTTGATCAGCCGGCGCCCTGAACCTCAGCATGGGCTGGGTACCGCAATTGCGGCGTCAGGCGGCCTTCTTCTTCGCCAGCCTCGCCTTGATGCTGGCGACGTCGGCGCGCGGCGTCGCCGCGAACAGCGTTTTGGTGTAGCTGTGCTTGGGGTCGGCAAAGACCTCGTCGCGCGAACCGTACTCGACGGCCTCGCCATAATACATGACCATCACCTCGTCGGCGATGTAGCGCACCACCGACAGGTCGTGGCTGATGAAGACATAGGTCAGCTCGAACTCGTCCTGCAGGTCGGCGAGCAGGTTGAGCACCTGCGCCTGCACCGACAGATCGAGCGCCGAGACCGGCTCGTCGAGCACCAAAAGGCTCGGATTGAGCATCAGCGCGCGGGCAATGGCGATGCGCTGGCGCTGGCCGCCCGAGAACATGTGCGGATAGCGGTTGTAGTGCTCCGGTCCAAGGCCGACCTTCTTCAGCATCTTCATGGCGAGATCGCGCCGTTCGTCGGCTGGCGTGTCGGTGTTGATGAGCAGCGGCTCGCCCAGCACGTCGCCGATCTTCTGGCGCGGATTGAGCGAACCATAGGGGTTCTGGAAGACGATCTGCACCTTGCGACGCATCTCCTTCGTCAGCCCATTTTTGGCGATGTCGACCTTGTTGCCGTCGATGAAGAGTTCGCCCGCTGTCGCCGGATCGATCAGCGTGATGATACGTGCGAGCGTCGACTTGCCGCAGCCGCTTTCGCCGACGATGGCCAGCGTCTTGCCCTTGTCAACACTGAACGAAACGCCCTTGACCGCATGCACCGTGCGCGAGGGACGAAACAGGCCGCCGCCGACATGGTAGTCGCGCACGATGTTCTTGCCTTCGAGAACCGTCACGCTCATGACGCGGCTCCCGCAGCACGCCCGGCTCCAGCAGCAGAGGGGGCCGGTTCGAACAGCATGTCGGAAATGGTCGGCAGCCGGTCGCCGACGGCGTTCTCCGGCAGCGCCGACAGCAGCGCGCGCGTGTAGTTGCTCTTCGGCTGCTCGAACAGCGACAGAACGTCGGCCTCTTCCATCTTGCGGCCCTTGTACTGGACGATGACGCGGTCGGCTGTCTCGGCGACGACGCCCATATTGTGGGTGATCATGATCAGGCCCATGCCGTATTTGGCCTGCAAGCCGACCAAAAGGTCGAGAATCTGCTTCTGGATGGTGACGTCGAGCGCGGTGGTCGGCTCATCGGCGATCAGCAGCTTCGGATTGCAGGCGATGGCGATGGCGATCATGACGCGCTGGCACTGGCCGCCCGACATCTGGTGCGGGAATGAGTTCAGCCGCTCTTCCGGATCGGCGATGCCGACCAGCTTCATCAGTTCGATGGCACGGGCCCGGCGCTGGGCGCGGTCCATGCCCAAATGGAAGCGCAGCACCTCCTCGATCTGAAAACCAGCGGTGAAGCACGGGTTGAGGCTGGCGATCGGCTCCTGGAAGATCATCGAGATGTCCTTGCCGACGATCTTGCGGCGCTCGGACGGGCTGAGCTCAAGCAGGTCGATGCCGTCGAAGGCCATGCGATTGGCCTTTACCGTCGCCGTGTTCGGCAACAGCCCCATCACCGCGAGCATCGCCACCGATTTGCCGGAGCCGGATTCGCCGACGATCGCCAGCACCTCGCGCGGCTCGATCGACAGGTCGATGCCTTGCACGGCCATGAATGGTCCGGCGGCGGTATCAAACGACACGGTGAGGTTCTTGATCTCGAGAAGAGGCATGGTCACGACCTCTTCAGCTTGGGGTCGAAGGCATCGCGCAGGCCATCGCCGATCAGGTTGATCGCAAGCACCGTGATCAGGATGGCAAGGCCGGGGAAGGTCACCACCCATGGCGCGCGCAGGATGAACTCGCGCGCCGTGGCCAGCATGGTGCCCCATTCCGGGGTTGGCGGCTGCGCGCCGACGCCAAGGAAGCCAAGAGCCGCGGCCTCGAGAATGGCGTTGGAGAAGGACAGCGTCGCCTGCACGATCAGCGGCGCCATGCAGTTCGGCAGGATCGTCTTCACCATCAGCCTGAGATGGCTGGCACCGGCCACCTTGGCGGAGATCACATATTCGCGGTTCTTTTCGGCCATCACCGCCGCACGGGTGAGCCGCGCGAAATGCGGCTGCAGCACCAGCGCGATCGCCAGCATGGCGTTGAACAGGCCGGGTCCGAGGATCGCCACCAGAACTAGGGCAAGCAGCAGCGACGGGAAGGCCAGGATGACGTCCATGACGCGCATGATCAGCGTATCGACCCAGCCGCGGAAATAGCCGGCGAGCACGCCGAGGACGATACCGCTGGTCAGCGAGAAAACAACGACGACCAGACCGATGAACAGCGAGAACCGAGCCCCGAAAATCAGCCGCGAAAGCATGTCGCGGCCAACGGCGTCGGTGCCGAGCAGGAACGTCGATCTGCCGCCCTCCTGCCAGGCCGGCGGCGCCAGCAGCGCATCGCGGAACTGTTCGTCAGGCGAATGCGGCGCGACCAACGGCGCGAAGATCGCCACCAGCACCAGCGCAGTGAACACGACCAGGCCGATGACGGCGCCGGTGTTCATCGAGTAGTAATGCCAGAACTCGGTGAAGGCGCGTTGCCGGCCGCCGGTCGGAATGGAGGCGGCGGTGGCTTCTGCCGTGGTTTGGTCGGTCATCTCACTGCACCCGGATACGTGGGTTGATGACGGCGTAGAGCACGTCGACGATCAGGTTCACCGCCATGACGATCAGCGCGATGATCAGCAAGCCGCTCTGGACGACAACATAGTCGCGCTTGGCGATCGCGTCGATCATCCACTTGCCGATACCAGGCCAGGAAAAGATCGTTTCGGTCAGGATGGCGCCCGCCATCAGCGTGCCGACCTGCAGGCCGATGGTGGTGACGACGGGGATCAGCGCATTGCGAAAAGCGTGGAGCCCGATGACGCGACGCGGCGCCAGGCCCTTGGCGCGGGCGGTGCGGACATAGTCTTCGCCCAGCACCTCCAGCATCGCCGACCGCGTCTGGCGCGCTATGACGGCGAGCGGGATTGTCGCCAGCACGATCGCCGGCAGGACAAGATGACTGGCGGCGGACCTGAAAGCGCCGCTCTTGCCGGAGATCAGGCTGTCGATCAGCATGAACCCCGTCGTCGGCTTGAAGAAATATTGAAGGCCGATGCGGCCGGAAACCGGCGTCCAGCCGAGATAGCCGGAGAAGAAGATGATGAGCAGCAGTCCCCACCAGAAGATCGGCATCGAATAGCCGGTCAGCGCCACGCCCATCGTCGCCTGGTCGAACCAGGATCCGCGCTTGACCGCGGCGAAGATGCCGGCGGGAATGCCGATGAGCACGGCGATGATCAGCGCGATCGTCGCCAGTTCCAGCGTCGCCGGAAACAGCGCTTGGAATTCACCGAGCACCGGCCGCTTGGTGGCGAGCGATATGCCGAAGTCGCCGGTCAGGACCCTGCCGATATACTCGAGATACTGGACGACATAGGGCCGGTTGTAGCCAAACCGCTCGACAAGCTCGGCGTAGCGTTCCGGGCTGACGCCGCGCTCGCCGGCCAGGGCCGTGATCGGGTCGCCCGGCAAAAGCCGGACGAAAGCGAACGCCGCCAGCGATATGCCGAACACGGTCGGGATGATCAAGGCGAGCTTGTGGAGGAGATAGCGGAGCATCTTGCTTCATAGAACGGCGGCGCTTTAAGTCCAGCGTCGCCGTTCTATTTCTCAGCAGTTATTCGGCGACGTCGACGCCGTCAAACCGGTGGATGCCGAGCGGATCCATGACGAAGCCCGTAACTTTCTTGTTCATCGGCATGAAGACCTTGGAATGGGCGATGGTCAGCCACGGCGCCTCACGCTTGAACACGACCTGAGCCTCCTCGTAGATCTTGGTGCGCTCGGCGACGTCCGTGGTCGCCTTGCCCTTCTGCAGGAGGGCTTCGAACTCCTGGTTGCACCAGATCGCATAGTTGGACTGGCCGATGGCATCGCAGCCGAGCAGGAATAGGAAGTTGTCCGGGTCGCCATTGTCGCCGGTCCAGCCGAGCTGGAAGGCCCCGTCACGGTCCTTCTGCTTGCCGCGTTCGCGATACTCGGTCCATTCGTAGCTGACGATCTCGGCCTTCACGCCGATCTTGGCGTAGTCGGCCTGGATCAGTTCCGCGACCCGTTGGGCATTCGGATTGTACGGGCGGCTGACCGGCATTGCCCAGATCTTCATCGACAGATCCGTGACGCCGGCATCAGTCAGCATCTTCTTGGCCGCGTCGGGATCGTAGGGATCGTCCTTGACCTCCTTGTTATAGGACCACATCGTCGGCGGGATCGGGTTTATCGCCGCCTGGCCAGCGCCCTGATAGACGGCATCGAGAATGGCCTGCTTGTTGACGGCCATGTTGAGGGCCTTGCGGACCTCGACCTTGTCGAAGGGCGCCTGCGTCGTGTTGTAGGCCATGTAGCCGATGTTCAGGCCTTCCTGCTCGTCGACCTTGAGGTTCGGGTCGGCTTTCAGGCCGGCAATGTCGGCCGGCGCCGGGTACGACATGATATCGCACTCGCCCGCCTTCAGCTTCTGCGCGCGCACGGCCGGATCGGTGGTGATGGCAAAGATCAGATCGTCGATCTTCTGGCGGCCGCCATAGTAGCCGTCCCATGCCGCATAGCGGATGACCGCGTCGACCTGGTAGTCGACGAACTGGAACGGACCGGTGCCGATCGGCTTCTGGGTGAATTGCTGCCTGGTGCCAGCCTTGTCGAGCTGGTCGGCATATTCCTTGGAGACGATCGAAGCGAAATCCATGCCGAGATCCGGCAGAAAAGCGACCTCAGGCTTGTTCAGCACGAACTTCACCGTCAGGTCGTCGACCTTGACGATTTCCTTGAGAAGATCCGGGAAGCCCATGCCGGCAAAATATTCCCAGCCGGTGCCTGCCAGATAGTCGAACCACGGGTTTTCCTTCTTCCACTGGCGCTCGAAGGAGAAGATCACGTCGTCGGCGTTGAGATCGCGCGTCGGCGTGAAGTAGTCGGTGGTCTGGAACTTCACGCCCGGCCGAAGCTTGAACGTGTATTCGAGACCGTCGTCGGAAACCGTCCAGCTCTCGGCGAGGCCAGGCGTGATGGTGGTCTTGCCGTGTTCGAACTCGACCAGGCGCGAATAGATGGTGCGCGACGACGCGTCGAAATCGTTGCCACCGCTCCACGGCGACGGGTCGAAGCCGGCCGGCGACGCCTCCGAGCAGTAGACCAGCTGTTTCGCATTGGCCATGCCGCCGAGGACGCTTGCGGCCAGCAACGCGGCCGCAAAAGTCAGTTTCTTTTTCATGGAGGACTCCCTGATGTTCTTCCAAGCCCCTCTATCAGGCTCGTGAAGCGCGCATATAAGCACCGTTTTTCCGGCTTTGGAACACCCCGTTTGCCTACCCCATGGGAAGCAGAATTTATTTCTGCGCACTCGCCAAAAAGGAGAAAAAAATGTCAGTTACCGCCTATCACGGTAATGTTAACGACTGCATTTTTTTATTGATCTTCAACCCGGCGTTGGTGAGGAACTGCGACCTTCGGCTGGTCGTTGCCGCGGACGATTTCTTCCCACCTTGCCGCAGGCACAGACTTGCACGGCTGCCGATAGTCGCAATACATAGATGACAGGCTGGATTTCCTGGATGCCGGCAGCAGTGGAGGACGTCTCTGTCATTCGGAGGCGACGCGGCGAGCAGGCAGAGACAATAAGAACAATCGAGGGAGGGACGAGTGGCAAAAACACCAAGGACGACGGCACCAGCGACAGCCAAGGCCAAAACTGCTGCGAAACCGGCCAGCCCCGACAAGCTAAAAGCGCCGACGGCCAAAGCCAAGCCGAAGGCGGCCGCGGTGCCCGCCAAGGGTGGCGCAAAGCCCGCCGCCGCCAAACCAGCGGCGAAGGCAGCACCGACAGCGGCTGCATCGACGTCAAACCCAGGTCCGGCCACAAGGCTGCCGAATGTGGTTGCCGCCGGATTGCCGGAAAAACCCTGGCTCAAAAGCTATCCGAAAGTCGTTCCGGCCGAGATCGGCGCTCTGCCCTTCGGCTCCATCGGCGATCTGCTCGCCGACGTCTGCAAGCAGTACGCCAGCCGGCCTGCCTTTACCTGCATGGGCAAGACCATCACCTATGCGGAAGTCGAGCGGCAATCGGCCGCCTTCGGCGCCTATCTGCAATCGACGGGACTGCCGAAAGGCGCACGCGTGGCGCTGATGATGCCGAACGTGCTGCAATATCCGGTTGCGATGATGGCAGTGCTGCGCGCTGGCTATGTCATGGTCAACGTCAACCCGCTCTACACGCCGCGCGAGCTGGAACATCAGCTCAAGGATTCCGGCGCGCAAGCCATCGTCATTCTCGAGAATTTCGCCAGCACCTTGCAGGCGGTGATCGCCAAAACGGCGGTCAAGCATGTCGTGGTCGCGGCGATGGGCGACATGCTTGGCGGCCTGAAGGGGACGATCGTCAATCTCGTCGTGCGCCGCGTGAAGAAGATGGTGCCGGCCTGGTCGCTGCCGGGCCATGTCAAGTTCAACGCAGCGTTGAAGGCAGCCGCCGGCATGAATTTCAAGCCGGCGAAGGTCGCTGCCGACGACGTCGCCTTCCTGCAATATACCGGCGGCACCACCGGCATCTCGAAGGGCGCGGTGCTGCTGCACAGCAACGTGCTGGCCAACGTCGCGCAGAACGCGCTGTGGATCGAGGACGCCTTCACGGTCAAGCCCAAGCCGGCGCATCTCAACTTCATCTGCGCGCTGCCGCTCTATCATATCTTCGCGCTGACGGTGAACGCGCTGATGGGCATGCAACTGGGTGGCCAGAACATACTCATTCCCAATCCGCGCGACATTCCCGGGTTCGTCAAGCAACTCGGCAAATACCCGATCCACATCTTTCCAGGCCTCAACACGCTGTTCAACGCGCTGCTCAACAATGAGGATTTCCGCAAGCTCGACTTCAGGCCGCTGATCCTGACGCTGGGTGGCGGCATGGCGGTGCAGAAGGGTGTCGCCGAACGCTGGAAGGCGTTGACCGGCTGCCCGGTCACCGAGGGCTACGGGCTTTCGGAAACCTCGCCGGTGGCCACCGCCAACACATTCAGCGACGGCAACTTCACCGGCACGATCGGCCTGCCGCTGCCCTCGACCGAGATCGCCATCCGCGACGAAGACGGCAATGATTTGCCGCCCGGCGAAGTCGGCGAGATCTGCATCCGCGGACCACAGGTGATGGCCGGTTACTGGAACCGGCCGGACGAGACCGCCAAGGTGATGACCAAGGACGGTTTCTTCAAGTCGGGCGACATGGGCTTCATGGACGAGCGCGGCTTCACCAAGATCGTCGACCGCAAGAAAGACATGATCCTTGTGTCCGGCTTCAACGTCTATCCGAACGAACTCGAGGAAGTGGTGGCGCTGCATCCGGGCGTGCTCGAAGTGGCCGCGATCGGCGTGCCGGACGAGCATTCAGGCGAAGTGCCGAAGCTGTTCGTCGTCAAGAAGGACCCGTCGCTGACCGCAGAGGTGCTGACTGTCTATTGCCGCGAGAACCTGACCGGTTACAAGCGGCCAAAATACATCGAGTTTCGGACCGAACTGCCGAAGACGCCGGTCGGCAAGATCCTGCGGCGGGCGTTGCGGGAATAGGAAGAATTTGGGCGGGAATAGGGACAATTTTGGCCGATAGCCTTACTGTCGATGACGCGGCGGATACGCTTTCCCGTCCCGATCCGCTAACGTTCATCAAGGCGAACATGCGTATCGCCCCTGTTGCCGCGCTTCCCGAAATCCGGCTTTATGCAGCCCATCCAGCGAGCGGACTGTGGCGGCTGACGCGTCCACAAGGACGAGCAGCCGAGCCGGAAGAAGAAGCAAACGAAGCCGACGAGGATGGCCCCGAGCCGCAGCCTCCTTACTGGGCCTATGCCTGGGCCGGCGGCGCGGTGCTTGCCCGCTACATCCTCGATCGGCCGGAGACCGTGGCTGGGCTTCGCGTGCTCGATCTCGGCGCCGGGTCTGGCCTCGTCGGTATCGCCGCGGCAAGGGCCGGCGCCAGCCAAGTGATTGCATCCGAGATCGACCGCAATGGCGTCGCCGCGCTCGGTCTCAATGCGGCGGCGAACGGCGTCGAAATCACGGTCGTCGGCGAGGACATCACCGCTGGTCCGCCGCCGCCAGTGGACGTCGTGGCAGCCGGCGACTTGTTTTACCGGCAAGATCTCGCCGACCGGGTCATCCCCTTCCTCGACCGCTGCCTGGCCGCCGGCATCAATGTGCTGATCGGCGACCCGGGCCGCGCCTACTTGCCCCGCTCGCGGCTTCACCTTCTGGCCGAATACCAGGTGCCGGATGTCGGCCAAGGCACGGCGACGAAGCCGAGCGGCGTCTTCTCGTTCGAGCCGGAGCAACCCGGAGGCGAGTTCAGATCGTCTCCTTGACCTTTGCCGAAAGAAAGTCGGGCAGATCGGCAACCGAATCCAGAATGACGTCGGCGATCTGCGACAGCGATTCCCGCGTGCCGGTGCCGGAAAGCACGCCGATCGCCAGACCGCAGCCGCCGGCCCGCGCCATCTCCAGATCGTGGCGATTGTCGCCGACCACGGCGATCGCGGCAGGCCTCAGGCCGGTCAGGTCCGAGAAGGCGAGGATCGTGTCGGGCGCCGGTTTCGGATTGGCCACCGCGTCGTAACCATAGGCGGCGTCGAACAGCTGCGCGACGCCCAGCGTGAGCAATGTCTTCTCAGCGCCAGTGGTCGAATCGTTGGTGGCGACGCCGAGCCGGTAGGATTTCCTGTGAAGAACGCCAAGCGTCTCGACGATGCCCGGCAGCGCCACCGCCATCGACGAGCCCTGCACCGACGTGATCTCGTTGAAGCGGGCGACGGCAAGCATCTGGTCTTCATCCGACAGTCGCGGAAACCAAAGCTCGACGACATCCATGTTGGTGCCGGAGGCAAAGATGGAATCGGGCTTGAAGCGTTTGGTGGCGAAATCGTAGCCCGCCGCGGCAAGCAGCCTGTCGGCCTTCCAGCGGTCGCCCTCCGCCGCATCCATCGCCATGAAATCGGCAACGCCGAGCCACGTCGCGTTGAAGTCGACAAGGGTGCCGTCCTTGTCGAACAATATTCCCTTGATCTCGGCCAAGCCGCTTACTCCGATCCGCGCAATCGATGGATGTGTCCCACCAGTCCGGCAGTCGAAGCGTCCCGCTTTGCGGCATTCTCCTTGCCTTCCACGACAGGCAGCAGCCCGGTCGCCAGTTCCTTGCCCAACTCGACGCCCCACTGGTCGAAGGAATTGATGTTGAAGAGCGTGCCCTCGACGAAGACGCGGTGCTCATAGAGCGCGATCAGCCGTCCGAACGTATGCGGATCGAGTTGTCTGTAGAGGATCGTCACCGAGGGCCGGTTGCCGGAGAAGACGCGATGCGGGGCGATCCTGTCGACCTCGGTGGGCGCCATGCCCTTTGCCAGCATCTGCGCACGCGCTTCCTCCAGCGTGCGACCCTTCATGAACGCCTCCGACTGCGCCAGGCAGTTGGCGAGCAACAGGTCGTGGTGATGATTGAGATCCGGCTCATGGCCGATGGCTGCGGCGAGGAATTCGACCGGAATGAAATCGGTGCCCTGGTGCAGCAGCTGGAAGAAGGCGTGCTGGCCATTGGTGCCGGGCTCGCCCCAGACCAGCGGGCCGGTCGGCGTCTGGACAGCGCCGCCGTCGAGGGTGACGCTCTTGCCGTTCGATTCCATATCGAGCTGCTGCAGATAGGCCGGCAGCCTGGACAGGCGCTGGTCGTAGGGAATGACGGCGCGGGCGGGGTATTGGCAGATCACCCGATGCCACCAGCCGATCAGCCCCATCAGCGCCGGCAGGTTGCTGGCCAGCGGCGCCGTCTGGAAATGTTCGTCCATCGCATGCGCGCCATCGAGAAAGGCGCGAAAATTCTTCGGGCCGACGGCGATCATCACCGGCAGGCCGATCGCGCCCCACACCGAATAGCGTCCGCCGACCCAGTCCCAGAAGCCGAAGACGCGGTCGGACGCAATGCCGAACTTGGCCACCAGGTCGAGCGCCGTCGAGACGGCGGCGAAATGCTTGCCGACCGCTTCCTTGCCGAGCGCCTTCTGCACCCATTCGCGCGCCGTCTCGGCATTGGTCATCGTCTCGATGGTGGTGAAGGTCTTGGAAGCAACGATGAACAGCGTGGTTTCGGCGGAGAGGCCCTTCAGCGTGTCGTGGATATGGGCGCCATCGATGTTCGACACGTAATGCGTGCGCGGCCCGTCATGATAGGGCGCCAGCGCCAGCGTCGCCATGGCCGGGCCAAGGTCGGACCCGCCGATGCCGATGTTGACGATGTCGGTGATCTTCTTGCCGGTGGCGCCGGCCGCCTTGCCGGAGCGCACGGCATCGGCGAAGCCGCCCATCGCATCGAGCACGGCGACAACCTGCGCCTTGACGTCCTGGCCGTCGAGCACGATGCCCTTGCCGTTCAGGTTGCGCAGCGCGGTGTGCAGCACGGCGCGGCCTTCGGTGACGTTGATCTTCTTGCCCGAGAACATCGCAGCGCGCCGGCCTTCGAGATCGGCGGCTGCCGCCAGCTTCTCGAGCAGATCCATCGTCTGCGCATCGACCGCGCATTTCGACCAGTCGAGCAGCAGGTCCCCGTCGGTGGCGGAGAATTTTTCGAAGCGCTGCGGATCGGCGGCGAAAGCCTCGCGCATGCTGCCCGATTTGGCCGCACGGTGATCGCGCAGGGCGTCGAGCTGTTTTTGAAAGGACGATTGATCCACTGCCTTACTCCGAGCCTTGAAATGCCAACATAACAGACCGGGTGTTTCCGGCGCGTGTCGTCGCGCCGAACTATCTAGCCGAAATCGACTGGTTTCAATGCGCCGCGATGACGCGTTGCGTCAGGCAGCGATGACGCAACGCGGCACGCGGGGGATGGCGCGCTGCGTCAGGCAGCCGGATGACGCTTTGCGTCACCAGCGGGATTACGCGCTGCGTCACCAGCGGGATGACGCTTTGCGTCACCCTTGGGAAGGATCACTGGCGTAAATCCCAGTGATCAGAAAAATTGATTGGCGCAACAGCTTGTGCCACCGGTACATTCGACTGGTCCAGCCAGGTGAAAAAGGCTGGCCATCGAGGAACATCCGCATGCCACAGCGAAACGACACGGCCATATGGTCCGGCCTGTTCCGGATTTCGGCGGAATCCGGCCAGACCCTGCAGGCGCAGATCCGCCAAGCGATCGTCGCCGCCATCCTCGACCGGCAAATCGCCGCTTCGATGCCGCTTCCGTCCTGCCGGATCCTGGCCGAGAAACTCGGCGTGGCGCGCGGCACCGTCGTGCTGGCATTCCAGCAGCTCGTCGACCAGGGTTTCCTGGTGGCGCGCGAACGGCGCGGCCATTTCGTCAATCCGGACGTGCTGGCGACGCCGGCCAAACCGCACCAGAAGGCGCCAGACCAGGCCAATGAGATCGACTGGAAGGCGCGCCGGCAGATCGCGGCCAGTGACATGCCGCCGCCGGCCAAGCACGACAACTGGATCAAGTCGTCCTACCCCTTCGTCTATGGCCAGTTCGATCCGGCACTGTTCCCGACAGCCGAGTGGCGCGAGTGCAACCGCATGGCGCTGGCCGTGCTCGAGATCCGCAATTGGGCGTCCGACATGGTCGACCGCGACGATCCGCTTTTGATCGAGCAGATCCAGGCGCGGCTGTTGCCGCGGCGCGGCATCTTCGCCAATCCCGATGAGATCATCGTCACGCTCGGCGCGCAGAACGCGCTCTACATGCTGGCGACGCTGCTGATGACCAAGGGCTCCAAGGTGGCCATGGAAGACCCCGGCTATCCCGACGCACGCTCGATCTTCCGGCTGGCGGGTGCCGACGTCGCACCGGTCCCGGTCGACCATTCCGGCATTGTAACCGCTTCTATTCCCAACGTTTCCGGCTTCGTCTTCGTGACGCCCAGCCACCATTGCCCGACCATGGTGCCGCTGTCGGCGGAGCGCCGGCAGGATTTGCTGGCGCGCGCCAATCGCCACAACCAGATCATCATCGAGGACGGCTATGACAGCCAGCTTCTGGACGAGGCGCCGCAGCAGGCGCTGAAGAGCCTCGACCGTTCCGGCCGCGTCATCTATGTCGGCTCGATGTCGAAGACGCTGGCTCCGGGCCTTAGGCTCGGCTACATCGTCGCCTCGGCCGGGCTGATCTCCGAGCTTCGCGCGCTGCGCCGCTTCATGCTGCGTCATCCGCCGGCCAACAACCAGCGCGCGGTCGCGCTGTTCCTGTCGCTTGGCCATCACGAGGCGCTGGTGCGGCGGCTGTCGAGCGCCTTCGACGAACGGCGCAAGCGTCTGATCCATGCGATTTCCGCCTTCCTGCCGGAGTGGCGCTCGACCGATTCCGCCGGCGGCGCGTCGCTCTGGCTCGAAGGGCCGCGCGGCACCGATTCGCGCGGGCTGGCCGAGGCCGCCGCCTCGCGCAGCGTCATCATCGAGCCCGGCGACCGTTTCTTCGACCGCACCGAAAAGCCGTCGCGCTTCATGCGGCTCGGCATCTCCTCGATCGCGCTGCAGCACATCGAGCCCGGCATCCGCGAGCTGGCGAGGGGGGGGGGGGGGGGGGCGCCGCCGCCCCCGCGCGGGGGGGGGGGGCGGCGGGGGGGGCCGGCGGGGGGCGGGAGGGTGGGAGTGGGCCCCGCCGGCGGCGGGCGATGGGCGG
>NZ_JBVVQE010000059.1:0-45086 GCF_055811435.1 Mesorhizobium sp. WSM4837 | reverse complement strand
AACCGGCGCGCAAGCCCGAGCCGGAAATATTGGAACGCAAGACGCCGAACGCGCCGAAGGACGCGCCCGGCAAGCAGCACCAGCCGAGCGCGCGAGTGGAGCCGCCCACGCAGGAGATGAAGAACAAGCCGGTTCTGCCCGGCGTGACAATCGAGGGCGACCGCGGTCCCTTGCTTGCCCGGGAAGTGCCTGGCGGCGGCGGCCCGACCGGAACCGGCAAGGGGGGCGGCGGTGGCGGCGGCGGCGCATTCCACAAGCGTCTCGGCCCAGTCGATCTCTCGGCAAGCCTCACAGCCGGCCTTCGCGCGGTCAAGAAGAACCTCATTGCGGTGATGATCTTCACGATCGCGACCAACGTGCTGGTGCTTGCGATACCTGTCTACCTCTTCCAGATTTCGGATCGCGTGCTGACGAGCCGCTCGGTCGACACCCTGGTGATGCTGACGATCGTGATCGTCGGCGCAGTCATCCTGCAGTCGGTTTTTGACGCCATCCGGCGCTTCATCCTCATGCGCACAGCGGTCGAGGTCGCCGCCCAACTGGGCGGACCAATCCTCAGCGCAGCCGCCAGGGCTTCACTGCACAGCAACGGGCGCGAATATCAGACGCTGGGGGATCTTCAGCAGCTGCGTACGTTTCTGGTGTCCGGCACGTTGCTGTCTCTTCTCGATGCGCCGATGGCCCCGTTGTTCATGCTGGCGATATTCCTGATCCACCCCGACCTCGGCTTCATTGTCGTGGCGACGGCGCTGCTGCTGCTGGCCATCACGCTCGCCAACCAGCGCGCAACCGCCAAGCCGTTCGGCGAGGCCAACACAAGCCAAACCAAAGCCAACCTCCACGTCGATTCGATGTCGCGCAACTCGCAGATCATCAACGCGCTGGCGATGATCCCCGAAGCCGTGTGGATCTGGGGCAAGGATACCGGCAACTCGCTCAAATGGCAGGTCATAGCCCAGGACCGAAACATAGCCTTTGCTTCCCTTTCCAAGGGCGTCCGGCTGCTGACCCAAGTCATAATGCTCGGCTGGGGCGCCTATCTGGCCATCGAAGGCTCGGTCACGGGCGGCATGGTCATCGCCGCGTCGATCGTTGCCGGTCGCGCACTTGGCCCGATCGAGGGTGCGATTGAAGGGTGGAACCAGGTTGTGCAGTCACGCGCGGCCTTTGGCCGCATCAGTGCGCTGCTGAAGGAATCCCCGCTGAACTTCGAACGCCTGAAGCTGCCGCGTCCGGAAGGGCGCCTCGATGTCGAGCGGCTGCTGTTCGTGCCGCAAGGAACCAAACGTGTCGTGCTCAATGGCATCGGCTTTGGCCTGGAGGCCGGAGACTCGCTGGCGATCATCGGCAATTCGGGCGCCGGAAAAACGACCCTGGGCAAAATGCTCGTCGGCTCGATCCTTCCAACTTCGGGAAGCGTGCGGCTCGACCTGATGGACCTGCGGAACTGGGATCAGCGGCAATTTGGTGAAAGCATCGGCTACCTTCCCCAGGACGTGCAGCTTTTCCCGGGGTCGATCAAGGCGAACATCGCCAGAATGCGCGAAGACGTCGACGATGGCGCAATTTACGAAGCCGCCAAGCTGGCCGACGTTCACGAACTGATCGCCTCGCTCCCGCATGGCTACGAGACCTTTGTCGCCGCCGATGGCGCGCCGCTTTCTGGCGGGCAGAAGCAGCGTATCGCTCTGGCGCGCGCCTTTTTCGGCAGCCCGAAATTGGTGGTCCTCGACGAGCCGAATTCGAACCTCGACACCGCTGGCGAGTTGGCTTTGTCGCGCGCTCTACAGCAAGCCAAAGAGCAAAAGATCACGATGGTGACGATCACGCAGCGGCCTGCTTTGCTGCAGACCGTGGATAAGATCCTGGTGCTCGTCAACGGCACCGTGGCTCTTTTCGGGATGCGTCAGGACGTGCTCCAGGCTTTGGCGGCGCGCGGCATGAGCCTCGATGGCGGCCATTTTGCCAATATTCAGGTCAAATGAGAGAGAGCGGCCGTGAAGGAAATAGCCAAGATCGAAGACGTTCAATGGTATGGCGCCGTTCCGCGTTCCATTTGGAAGCAGACGACCGCTGGATTGCTGCTGATGGCCGTCACCTTCGGCGGATTTGGCACCTGGGCATTCACGGCACCGCTCGCAGCCGCGATCGTCGCGCAAGGAAGCTTCGTGGCCACTGGGCAGAACAAGATCATCCAGCACCTCGAAGGGGGTATCATCAAGCAGCTTCTGGTTAGCGAAGGCGACCATGTCGTAACCAATCAGCCTTTGGTGCTGCTCGACGAAACGGCCGCGCGGGCAAAGGAACGGCAGTTGTTCTTCCGCCAGGCGCGCCTTGAAGCGATCGTGGCGCGCTTGACCGCCGAGGTGCACGGGGCGGAGACTATACAGTTCCCGGCCACAATAACCGAAAATCGCGACGACCCGGAAATTGCTTCGATCGTGCATAGCCAGCGTCTCAACTTCGAGGGCTCGCGCACCAAAATGAGCAGCGAGATCCGATTGCTCGACCAGAACATCGGCGCCCTGAAGTTCCGGGCGGGCGGTTATGAGCAGTTGCTGAAAGCGGTCACGATACAGCTCGGTCTACTACGCGAGGAGTATACCGGCAAGAAGACCCTGCTCGACCAAGGATTGATCCGCGCGACCGAGATCAAGGCGATTCAGCGCGCCATAGCAGATGCCGAAGGGCAGATGGGGCGGCTCTCAGCCGAGATATCCGAGACCGGCGCCCAGGTCATCAAGCACGAACAGGAGATGCGGCAGACAGAAAACGCCTACCGCCAGGCGGCGCTCGACGAACTCGAGGGCGTTGAAACCGAACTGGACAGCATCCGCGAACAGTCCCGCGAGGCGCAAAACGTGCTGCGCCGAGCGACGATCAATGCGCCGGTTTCGGGCACTGTCGTGCGGTTATTCTACCACACCTCCGGCGGAGTGATCGAGAGCGGCAAGAGCATCATGGAGATCTTGCCGGCGAATGTGCCGCTTATCATAGAAGCGCAGGTGCCTCGCACCGAGATCGACAATGTGAAGGTCGGACAAAAGGCGACGGTACGGCTGGTCGCGCTCAACGCGCGCACGACGCCGGTTCTGAACGGTGAAGTCTACTACGTCTCGGCCGACTCGCTCCCCGACGCCTCCGGCCCGACCGAAAAGGAGGTTTATCTGGCGCGCGTCAACCTGCCAGTCAGTGAACTGGCTCGCGTGCCTGGATTTGTTCCGACGCCAGGCATGCCCGCCGAAATTCTCATCCAGACGGCGGAGCGGACCTTTTTCAGCTACCTGTCCAAGCCGATCAAGGACAGCATGGCCAGGGCATTTAATGAGCGCTGATCGTAGAGGCGGGGGGTAATATGCAGATCGACGTCTTGACACGCCCGGAAGAACTGAACGGGCTTCGCAACAACTGGGACGACCTCTACGCCAGGGATCCCGACGCGCATTTCTTCGTCTCGTGGGACTTTCTTTCCCACTATCTTCGACGCTTCGACGGTGAATGGTTCATTTTGGCGGCGCGCAAGGGGCCGCCGGGCACTCCCTATGTCGCGCTTCTGCCACTCCGGCTGCGCACCAGCATGAGGAAAAAAACCGGCGAAATCTACCATGAAGTGTATATGGGGGGAAACCTTGCAGCCGATTATACCGGCATCCTCTGCGCGCCGGAATACGCCTACCGGGCAATCGCGGTTTTCGCGAAGCATCTGAAGACGATGCATTGGGCCAGCCTGCATCTGGAAAACCTGCGGATGTCGGAGCGCAGGACAGGCTGGCTGATGGAGCAGCTTTCCGACAATCGGCTGACGATGCGTCGGATGCGGCGCGTCAACCAGGTTGACAATGTTGACAACTGCATATGCCCGGCGATCGACCTCCCGTCCTCATGGGAAGATTATCTTCTGCACAATCTCAGCGCCAACACCCGCCAGAAGATGCGGAGATTTCTCCGGAAGCTGGAGAACTCTGACGAGTTTCGCATAACGCATGCCGACGCCTCTACCATCGAGCGCGATATCGACATCCTGCTCGAGTTCTGGCGCATCAAGTGGACGCCGCGGAAGGGGAATCTGGTTTCCGGGCTGGTCAAGAGCAACCGACTGCTGTTCAGGCAAGCTTTCGAACGGGGCACGCTGTTCCTGCCTGTGCTTTGGCACGGCGACCGGCCCTTGAGCGCTTTCGCGATCTTCCTCGATCCGGTCAAGAAGAGCATGCTGTTCCACATGGTCGGCCGCGACGAGACGGCCGACATGCTGCCGTCGGGACTGGTCCTGCACGGTTATTGCATCCGCCGCGCGATCGAGAACGGTTTCCGGACATACGATTTCCTGCGCGGCAACGAACCTTACAAATATTCCTTCGGCACCCACGACACCGTCATCAACTGCACTCTTGTGCGAACCAAAACCGGCCGGAATCTTGGCGACCGGCTGGACAGGCGATCCTTGGTCGGCGCGTTGCAGGAGGCGGCCGGCCTCCACAAGAAGGGTTGGATCATCCAGGCTGAGAACGTCTATCGCCAGATCCTGAACACCGAGCCGAACCATGATCAGGCTCTGTACGGACTCGGTCACGTTCTGGGTGCGAAGGGCGATCACCGTCAGGCTGCGGAATGCTTCGGCGCGCTTGCAGCGATGTCGCCGCAAGCTGTAAACGCCTGGCTTTGTCTGGGCATTGCGCAGCAGTCGCTAAACGACCACTCCGCAGCCATCGAGTCGTTTGGGCGAGCCACGGACCTCAATCCAGGCCTCATCCTGGCGCGTTATGCCCTGGGCCGCAGCCATCTCGCCCTGCAGCGAACGGATGAGGCGGCCCAGGCTTTCACGCTGGTCCTAGAGAATGAATCGCCCGCGCCCGCGGAAACCGCCCTGCGCGCCAAAGCCCGGCGGCAATTGCAGCAGTTGAGGACAGCCAAGGCGCCCTACATTCTAAAGAAACCTGAGCGCGAGAAGCCCGTCATCCAGCCGTCATTGCCGCTGGGGCTGACCACTCTGCTCACGGTTGCGCGGCCGGCAGCCGCGAGCCGCTCCCCCTCTTCCGTTGCTTGACGAGGGCGTCGTTGCCTGCCTGCCGCTGCAAGTCGCTCAAACGACTCGTGCTGCCTCGTCATGAAACCGATTGAGGCCAGCGCTGTAGCGCAGCGCGGCCAACGTCGGTAAGCGCATAGACGCCGCGCTCGGCCCTGGCGAACCAGCCATAGACATTGTGAAGCAGGATATTGGCGGCGCGTGGCGAAATGGTTTTCAGATCGCGCGGGCGTTTTGGGCCGTCGACCATGGCAGCGGCGCAGGCCAGCGCGTCCTGCCGGTAAGCGGTCATGACCGGCGTACGCGAGCCGCCGCCGACTACAGGGTCGCCGCGCCGGCGCCGATGCTCGTCCACCAGGCGCGACCGTCGCCTCGGGTCTCGCCGGGGCGGCAAGGCGGCCGGACTGAGCAGCAATTCGACGTTGCCGGCGGAGCCAACCCCGAGAAGGCCGAAGCCGAGCCGCCGGCACAGCGCACGGAACCGGCGATCGTGCTCGCGGCCCTTGCCTCGACTTGACATCCTCGCCGCGAGCCAGACCTCATCGCATGACGCAGCACGGTCAACACCTTGAAGAATGAGTTCGAGGTTGAACTGCAGCTTCAATTCGCAGATGACGAGCACGGGCGGCTCGCCGTCACGCAGTCCAACGACGTCGCAGCCGCCAACCTCGCCTTTGACAGTGAAGTCCAGACTCTCAAGAAACCGCTTCACCGGCATGTAAAGAGACGTTTCCTGCATGCCGCAGGCATAGCCGATTCGTGGCTGGTTGGCACAGCATCACCGACAGGCGTTGCCACCGAGGGCAAGCTATGCATCAAGCAATTTGCTGGGACTTGCCCGCTCGGCGTCAAGCCCTCAGCCCCCTCGCCTCGCCTCCGCGCTTGCGCGGAACCATCATATCCCTGGTCAGCAGGCGGCTCACCCGGCAGAATGCCATGAACGCCCGGCAAGCCTCCTCGGTCTCGATCAGGTCGACGGTGGCGCCGAAGCAGGCGTTGAACGCAGCCTGATAGACTGGGCCCTGGCGGCGAACCGGCCAGCCTTGCAGGAAATCCAGCGCCTGTTCGACGCTGTATATTTCCTCGACTGGCAGGCCAGCCGCGGTCGTGATGCGCACCGGCACCTCGAATTGCAATCTGTCCATTCCTGTCTCGCCAGAACGCGGTCCCGCGGCAACGCCGCTCGTCGCAAAAAGTTGCTTTGACCGGCTTTCCGCTCAGGCCCACATCTTGTTCAGAAATATGTCGTCAGTGCGGACGAACGGCCCGGCATGGGGCCGGACACGCACAAGATGAAGCCGCAAAGCGTGAATATCGCCGGCTTGAGCCCAATCGCCGGCAGTTCGTCCTTGAACCTGGCGCCGTCCGGTGCCAAATCTGAGGGACTTTTCTCGCGGGCTCAACAGAGGCCCTTTCACCCGGCAAGACGGACACAATGGTCACCTATCTCGAAGCCGCCACGGCACCGCTCAGAAACACCGGCCAGATCCGCCTCTATGGCGAAGAAGGCTTTGCCGGCATGCGCAAGGCCTGCGATCTCACCGCGCGCTGCCTCGACGAACTGGTGTCGATCGTCGCGCCGGGCGTCACCACCGAAACCATCGACCGCTTCGTCTTCGAGTTTGGCATGGATCACGGCGCATTGCCGGCGACGCTCAACTATCGCGGCTACACCAAGTCGTCCTGCACCTCGATCAACCACGTCGTCTGCCATGGCATCCCCGACAGCAAGCCGTTGAAGGACGGCGACATCGTCAACATCGATGTCACTTACATCCTCGATGGCTGGCATGGCGATTCCTCGCGCATGTATCCGGTGGGCACGATCAAGCGCGCCGCCGAGCGCCTGCTCGAGGTCACGCATGAATGCCTGATGCGCGGCATCGCCGCGATCAGGCCCGGCGCCCGCACCGGCGCCATCGGCGCCGCCATCCAGACCTATGCCGAAGCCGAGCGCTGCTCGGTGGTGCGCGATTTCTGCGGCCACGGCGTCGGCCAGCTCTTTCACGATGCGCCGAACATCCTGCACTATGGCAGCGCCAGCGAGGGCGTCGAGATGCGGCCGGGCATGATCTTCACCGTCGAACCGATGATCAATCTCGGGCGGCCGCACGTAAAAGTGCTGTCGGATGGCTGGACGGCGGTGACACGCGACCGCTCGCTGTCGGCGCAGTACGAGCACACGATCGGCGTCACCGAGACCGGATGCGAGATTTTCACGCTGTCGCCAAAAAACCTCGACCGCCCCGGCCTGCCAGCATAGTGTTTGCGCGAGGGCCGGATCTTTCCGGTCAAGAAAATGCGGGCGGCCTATGGGAAAGACCAGCGACGATGACGAACGGATCTTCTTTCCCGAAACACCGATAAAACCGCTCGCGAAAGCCAATTCGGTCGATAAGTCGCCCGAAAAGCCGCACTATCTCGGCCATCGCGACCGCTTGCGCCAACGGTTTGCGGCCGGTTCCGACGCCCTCCCCGACTACGAATTGCTGGAGCTCTTGCTGTTTCGCCTGATCCCCCGCGCCGACACCAAGCCCGTCGCCAAGGCATTGCTGGCACGCTTCGGCACGCTGGCCGAGGTGCTTGGCGCGCCGGTCGCGCGGCTTGAGGAGGTCAGCGGTATCGGTCCGGCAGTGGCACTCGATCTGAAGATCGTTGCCGCGGCCGCCCAACGCGCGGCACGCAGCGAGATAAAAGGCCGCGAGGTCCTGTCGTCCTGGACGCAGGTTCTCGGATACTGCCGGTCGGTCATGGCTTTCGAGGAGCGCGAGCAGTTCCGCATTCTGTTTCTCGACAAGAAGAACGCGCTGATCGCCGACGAGGTGCAGCAGGTCGGCACCGTCGACCACACGCCGGTCTATCCGCGCGAAGTGGTCAAGCGCGCGCTCGAACTCTCCGCCACCGCGATCATTCTGGCGCACAACCATCCGTCAGGCGACCCGACGCCGTCGCGCGCCGACATCGAGATGACCAAGCTGGTCATCGAGACGGCCAAACCGCTCGGCATCGCCGTCCACGATCACATCATCATCGGCAAGAAGGGTCATGCCAGCATGAAGGGCCTGCTGCTGATCTGACGCCCTGTTTGGACAAGCATCGGCCCCAAAAGCGCCCTGTCTCGTGTCATGACACGCCAGGCAGCGACGGGCGTGCCGCGACAGCGCGACCTCCGACCGCGACGGCGAGCGCGACGACAATCAGTATTGCCGCGACCGCAAACGTGATCCGCATACCGGTGGCGACGGCGTCGGGCCGCGCCGTTGCGATGTCGATAGCCTCTGACGCGAATGCGAACACGGCGCCCATGACGGATGCGCCGGTGATGAGCCCGAGATTGCGCGACAAATTGAGCAAGCCGGAAATGACGCCCCGCTGGTCCGGGCGGATATCCGACATGACAGCGGTGTTGTTTGCCGTTTGAAACAGCGCATAGCCAGATGTGATGACGGCGATCGGGGCGATGTAGCCAGGGATGCCCGATATTGCCGGCATCACGGATAGAATGAAGCAACCGGCGGCTATCGCGATAAGCCCAATGACGGTCATGCGCCCAGCGCCAAAACAGTCGGCTATGCGACCAGCCGGCACACCTGTCAGCGCGGCGACAAGCGGACCGACCGACATGACGATGCCAACAACAGCGGCGTCGAGCCCGAGCGCACGAGACAGATAGAACGGCCCGACCACCAGTGTCGCCATCATCACCGTCGCCACGAGCGCGCTCGTGGCGAGGCTCGCGCTCAACGTCGTATTGCCGAAAGCGGCCAATCGGATCAAAGGCGACGCCACTCTCGCCTCGACAAGCACAAACAAACCGGCCGCGAAGACTGCAGCCACGAATAGAGCCAGGTTGAGCTGACCAAAACTGCCACGCCCGATCGTCATCGCGAGCGCATAGGCGCCAAGCGTCAGGGCAAGCAGCAGCGTGCCGACAACGTCGAAGCCGGCCCGATCTGTCTTCGGCTCCCGGCGATCAGCCGGCAGATAGCGGTAGGCGAGACAAAATGCCAGCAAGCCCAGTGGCACGTTGACGAGGAAGATCGCCCGCCAACCGGCTCCGGCAATCAGCAGACCGCCGAGCGAGGGACCGAGAGCGGTGCCGATCGCCGACATCGTTCCGAGCAGCCCCATCGCGCTGCCGGTCCTTGCCTTCGGCACCGTCTCACCGACAAAAGCCATGGTCAGGGTCATCATGATGGCCGCCGCCAAGCCCTGGGCCGCCCGGGCTGCAATCAGCAGCCAGAGCGTCGGCGCGACGCCACACAGGACCGAGGCCACCGTAAACAGGAACAGCCCGGCCAGCAACAGCCGCCGGCGACCGGTGATGTCACCTAGTCGCCCGACGCTGACGATCAGGGTGGTGATGGCGAGGAGGTAAGCCAGCACGATCCACTGGACCTCCTGGAACGAGGCGTCGAACGCCTGCGTCAACGTCGGCAAGGCGACATTGGCGATGCTGATGCCGAGCGAGGACAGCAACATCGATAGCGAAAGGCCGGCGAGCGCCCACCGAACCGCAGGTGCCCGTTCTGGATTTTCGGCGACTGCCCGTCCTGCATCGATTGGCTTCAACATGAACTCCGTTTTCTGGCGCGACTCCCGAAACGGAGCTGGCAGACAGGTAGTCCTTTGCTTGAGATGGCGGAAGGCGCATCATTTGCACGTAATCATTGCGTTTGACGCCATGTCAGATCGTGCCGGCCATGCTAAGATCATCATATGTCGCATCCCGACCTCAATCTGCTTGTCACGCTTGACGTGTTGTTGACGGAAGGCAGCGTGGCGCGCGCCGCCAGAAGGCTGCGGCTGAGCCCGTCGGCGATGAGCCGGGCGCTGGCGCGATTACGAGAGACGACGGGCGATCCGCTGCTGGTCAGGGCCGGACGCGGCCTCGTTCCGACGCCTCGGGCCCTCGAGCTCCGCGAGCGCGTCGGTTGGCTTGTGCAGGACGCCGAAGCCGTTTTGCGCCCTGTTGAGATGCTCGACCTGAAACGGCTTGTGCGGACCTTCACGCTCAGAAACCAGGACGGCTTTGTCGAGAATTTCGGGCCGGATCTCATTGCGCGCGTCGGCGAACAGGCACCGGGCGTGCGGCTGCGTTTTGTGCTGAAGCCGGACAAGGACAGCACGCCTCTGCGCGACGGCAGCGTAGACCTGGAGACCGGCGTTGTCGGAAAGGCCACGGGACCGGAGATTCGCGCGCAAGCGCTGTTCCGTGATCGTTTCGTTGGCGTCGTGCGAATGGGACATCCATTGTGCGAGGTGATGATGACCCCTGCCCGCTACGCAGCCGGACGGCACATCCTCATCTCCCGTCGCGGGCTCGACAGGGGACCGATCGACGATGCCCTTGCGCCGTTAGGGTTGAAACGGGAGGTCGTGACGGTCGTCGGCGGCTTTTCGGAAGCTCTGGCTCTGGCGCGTGCCTCAGACCTGATCGCCAGCGTTCCCGAACGCTATACGGGAAACCTGCGCGATGGAATGTTCTGTTTCCCTCTGCCGGTTCCCCTGCCGGAAATCTCGGTCTCACTTTTGTGGCACCCGCGGCTGGATGCCGATCAGGCGCACCGCTGGCTGCGCGGCTGCGTTCGAGACGTTTGCGCCGGAATAACCCGCTGGATCTCTTAAAGCGCAGCGGTCAAGGCGAGCGTTGCTGATCCGATCGCGGCAACTCGGCGTTGCAGCTGCGGCGATTCCGGCCGACCGCCTCGCTGAACCCGGTTAGGTCGAAATCGGCCTTGCCTCGCCCCGACAGCAGCCCGAACCGTCAGGACAGCAGGAGCCGGTCTGCTCAAAAACCAATCGCCTGATCCCGTCGGCACCATCCCGAACCAGCCTCAGCCCACGCGAGGGGGCGGCCTTTCACGATCCGGCAGAACGCCGTGTTGTTCGGTGGGCCAGCAGGTTTTTTCTTCGCCGCAGCCGTCTTCTTCTTGGGTTCTTCCACATCATCGCCATTGCGTTTTCGGCTGACGGGAAGACCGCACTAGAATTTCGACCGGAAATCGAGCTATGATGCATTTGGCATTTCCTGGGACGGCTTCGCGCCCTTGGAATGCCGGGAGGAACGGGATATGGCCATAGCGCTTGTACTCGTTTTGGTAGTTGTGGGCTCAGTGTTGTTCCACTTCCTGAGCCCATGGTGGTGGACGCCGATTGCCTCTAACTGGGACTATATCGACAACACCATCATCATCACCTTCTGGATCACCGGCGTCGTCTTCGCCGCCGTCGTCCTATTCATGGCTTATTGCGTCTTCCGCTTCCGTCATCGGGAAGGCAATCAGGCGGCATACGAACCCGAGAACAAGCGGCTCGAATGGTGGCTGACGATCGTCACCGCAATCGGCGTCACCGCCATGCTGGTTCCCGGCCTGTTCGTCTGGAACCAGTTCGTCAGCGTCCCAAGCGACGCAACAGTGGTCGAAGTCGTCGGCCAGCAATGGCAATGGAGTTTTCGCTTGCCCGGCAAGGACGGCAAGCTCGGCACGTCCGACACCCGCAACGTCAGCCCTGAAAATCCCCTCGGCGTGAACGCCAGTGACGCCAACGGCCAGGACGATGTCGTCGTCGAAGCCGCCGATCTGCATCTGCCGGTCGGCAAGCCGGTCAAGATGCTGCTCCGCTCGATCGACGTGCTGCACGATTTCTACGTGCCGGAATTCCGCGCCAAGATGGACATGATCCCCGGCTCGGTCACCTATTTCTGGTTCACCCCGACCAAGACCGGAACTTTCCAGGTCCTGTGTGCCGAACTTTGTGGCCAGGGGCACCCGTTGATGAATGGCGTGGTCATGGTCGACACGCCGGAAGACTATCTGGCGTGGCTCGGCGAACAGCAGACTTTTGCGCAATTGTCGGCCCCCCAG
The DNA here is from genome assembly GCF_055811435.1 of Mesorhizobium sp. WSM4837. Taxonomy (NCBI): domain Bacteria; kingdom Pseudomonadati; phylum Pseudomonadota; class Alphaproteobacteria; order Hyphomicrobiales; family Phyllobacteriaceae; genus Mesorhizobium; species Mesorhizobium sp. WSM4837. The sequence goes on along the minus strand of NZ_JBVVQE010000059.1, from coordinate 33,194 downwards.
CAGGTGGGCTCGGCAGATTAGACGCCGGCAAAGACGGCGATTTGGATTGAAATTGCGGCAGGGCTCGAAACTGTCGAACCTGGCCGAAAAGGACACGGAGGTGTTCCTATATGGTCGATGTCACACCTGCAGATGCGGTACCGCCAGCCGAAGTCGCGGAGATGGAACTCTATCATCCGCACAGTTGGTGGACGAAATACGTCTTTTCGCAGGACGCCAAGGTCATCGCCATCCAGTATTCGGCGACGGCGACGGCAATCGGCATGGTGGCGCTGGTGCTGTCTTGGATGATGCGGCTGCAGCTCGGCTTCCCCGGCACGTTCGACTTCATCACCCCGGAAGCCTACTATCAGTTCATCACCATGCACGGCATGATCATGGTGATCTACCTGCTCACGGCGCTCTTCCTGGGCGGCTTCGGCAACTACCTGATCCCGCTGATGGTCGGCGCGCGCGACATGGTCTTTCCCTATGTCAACATGCTGAGCTACTGGATCTACCTGCTCGCCGTGCTGGTTTTGGTCTCGAGCTTCTTTGCGCCCGGCGGACCGACCGGCGCCGGCTGGACGCTCTACCCGCCGCAGGCGATCATGACCGGCACACCAGGCGGCCAGGACTGGGGCATCATCCTGATGCTCGTCTCGCTGATCCTGTTCATCATCGGCTTCACCATGGGCGGCTTGAACTACGTCGTGACGGTGCTGCAGGCCCGCACGCGCGGCATGACGCTGATGCGCCTGCCGCTGACCGTCTGGGGTATCTTCACCGCGACAGTCATGGCGCTGCTCGCCTTCCCGGCGCTGTTTGTCGCCTGCGTGATGATGCTGTTCGACCGTGCGCTCGGCACCAGCTTCTTCATGCCGGCCATCGTCGAGATGGGCGAACAACTGCAGCACGGCGGCGGCAGCCCGATCCTGTTCCAGCATCTGTTCTGGTTCTTCGGCCACCCCGAGGTCTACATCGTGGCGCTGCCGGCCTTCGGCATCGTGTCCGACCTGATCAGCACCCATGCGCGCAAGAACATCTTCGGCTACCGGATGATGGTCTGGGCCATCGTCGGCATCGGCGCGCTGAGCTTCGTGGTCTGGGCGCACCACATGTATGTCAGCGGCATGCATCCCTATTTCGGCTTCTTCTTCGCCACCACGACACTGATCATTGCCGTCCCGACCGCGATCAAGGTCTACAATTGGGTGCTGACACTGTGGCGCGGCGACATCCACCTCACCGTGCCGATGCTTTTTGCGCTGGCCTTCATCGTCACCTTCGTCAATGGCGGGCTGACCGGACTGTTTCTCGGCAACGTCGTCGTCGACGTTCCGCTGTCGGACACGATGTTCGTCGTTGCCCATTTCCATATGGTCATGGGCGTCGCCCCGATCCTGGTGATCTTCGGGGCGATCTATCACTGGTACCCGAAGGTCACTGGCCGGATGCTGAACGAGGCCATGGGCCAGTTCCATTTCTGGGTCACCTTCCTCGGTGCCTATCTGATTTTCTTTCCCATGCACTACATCGGCCTGATGGGCGTGCCGCGCCGCTACCACGAACTGACCAACACGGCGGTGATGACCGAGTCGGCCCACGATCTGAACGCGTTCATCAGCATCATGGCGTTCCTCGTCGGCTTTGCCCAAATCGTGTTCCTGTTCAATCTGATCTGGAGCATCCGCCACGGCCGCGAGGCCGGCGGCAATCCGTGGCGCGCCACGACGCTCGAATGGCAGACGTCGGAAACACCGCCCCCCCATGGCAATTTCGGCAAGGAACTGCCGATCGTCTATCGCTGGGCCTATGACTACAGCGTTCCGGGCGCCAAGGAGGATTTTATCCCGCAAAACGTGCCGGGCTCCTTCGGATCCTCCAGGGAGCCGGCATGAGCGTCATTCTGGTCTTCCTCCTCGTCATCGTCGGCTTTGCCGGATGGTGGCTTTCCCATCAGCGGCTGATGGCCAAGCCATGGCTCGAGCAAGGTGTGATCGGGGATATTATCGGCCCGGAAGGATCAGCGCTGCCGACCGCCAAGATCGGCCTCGGCGTCTTCCTTGCCGTCGTCGGCTGCCTGTTTGCGCTTTTCACCAGCGCCTACTTCATGCGCATGGCGCTGTCGGACTGGCAGGCGCTGCCGCTGCCGCGCGTGCTCTGGTTCAACACCGGCGTGCTGGTCCTGAGCAGCATCGCGCTTCAATGCGCCTCGGTCGCTGCGCGCCGGGGCGAGATCGACGCGGTCAGACTCGGCCTCGTCACGGCTGGGCTCACCGCGCTTGCCTTCCTGGTTGGACAGCTTGTGGCTTGGCGGGAACTGACCGCCGACGGCTACTTGCTAACCGCCAATCCGGCCAACAGTTTTTTCTACCTGATAACCGGGATGCATGGGCTGCACATACTGGGCGGGCTGGTGGGCCTGGGCAGAACAACTGCCGGCGCCTGGAACGGAGCACGGCCGGAGCGGCTTCGCCTCAGTGTCGAACTGTGCGCCATGTACTGGCATTTCCTGCTTTTCGTCTGGCTCGCCATTTTTGCACTTCTGGCCGGCTGGGCCGCGACTTTTATCGAGATTTGCCGACAGCTGCTGACCTAGGAGGGCCGGACGGATGGCAGACACGACAGTGACGCATACCGGCCAAGCACAGGCGCGGCCAGCTGGTTTGCAAGGCGTCGCCGCCGATTGGTCCTCGGATCAGCGCGCGTTCAAGAACGTGTCCTGGGGCAAGGCCATGATGTGGATCTTCCTGCTCAGTGACACCTTCGTCTTCGGCTGCTTCCTGCTCTCCTACATGACCGCGCGCATGTCCACCCGAGTGCCGTGGCCCAATCCGAGCGAGGTCTTTGCCCTTCATATCGGCGGCTCGAATATTCCACTGATCCTTATCGCGATCATGACCTTCGTGCTGATCTCGAGCAGCGGAACGATGGCCATGGCGGTGAATTTCGGCTACCGCCACGACCGCCGCAAGACGGCGATCCTGATGCTTCTGACCGCAGCACTCGGCGCGACCTTCGTCGGCATGCAGGCCTTCGAATGGACCAAGCTGATCTCCGAGGGGGTACGGCCCTGGGGCAATCCGTGGGGTGCGGCGCAGTTCGGGTCATCCTTCTTCATGATCACCGGCTTTCACGGCACCCATGTGACGTTCGGGGTGATCTTCCTGATCATCGTGGCGCGAAAGGTCTGGCGCGGAGATTACGAAACCGGGCGGCCCGGGTTCTTCACCAGTCGCAGGGGCAGCTACGAGCACGTCGAGATCATGGGGCTCTACTGGCATTTCGTCGACCTGGTCTGGGTGTTCATTTTCGCATTCTTCTATCTTTGGTGAGAGGCAGACATGGCTTTGGTGAGAGGCAGATATGGCTGAAGCAACCGCAAACGGTCTGGGGCAACATACGCTGCACGGAACCCAAGCGCATGATGCGGCAGCAGCAGCAGGCATCGCCCCTGCGGAGGTTCATCAGGAGCACCCGATCAAGCTCTATCTGGTGGTCTGGGTATGGCTGTTCATCCTCAGCGCCTGCTCCTATCTGGTCGATTATGTCGGCCTCCAGGGCTATCTCAGATGGTCGCTGATCCTGATCTTCATGATGCTCAAGGCCGGGCTGATCGTCGCGGTCTTCATGCACATGGCTTGGGAGCGGCTGGCGCTGACCTATGCGATCATATTGCCGCCGATCCTGGTGCTGGTGTTCGTGGCAATGATGGTCTTCGAATCGGAGTACACGCTTATCACCCGGACGCTGTTTTTTGGGACCGAGCCCTGACGCGCAATCCGGGTCGGGCAGCATTTCCCGTCGAGGACCGGAGGGGCTGTTCACGGCCCGCTCCGCCTTGCCTTGAAACGGTCGACTGCTGGCCCATTTTTGTCACCACCGGAAAACGACAGAAGGAGAACGATTTTCGTCGTTTCTCCGTCGCGAACTCCAGGAAGGGAGGCTCAAGATGACGATCGCAAACAGATTGAAGGACTTTATCGACGAGAAAGGAATTTCCTACGATACCGTCGAGCACCACCGCACGTCGACAAGCAGGCAGTCCGCCTTAGCGGCGCATGTGCCCGGCAGCATAATGGCCAAATCGGTGGTGGTTCACCACGACGGTGGCTATGCGCTGGCCGTGGTGCCCAGTACGCACAGGATCGAGCTCGGCACATTGCAGGACGTCATGCACCAGCGTATCGGGCTCGCCTCCGAGGACGAGGTGGTTTCGCTCTTCGAGGATTGCGACACCGGCGCCATCCCGCCGATCGGCGCGGCCTACGATGTGCCGGTGATTGTCGATGAAAGCCTCGGCAATGCCGGCGATATATATTTCGAGGGTGGCGACCACAGGACGCTCGTGCATGTCAGCGGCAAGGATTTCCGCAACCTGACCAGCGACGCACAGCAAGCCCGCTTTAGCTACCCGGCTTACTAAACGCTCTTGCCAACCTGCCGCAGCGGCCTCTCGCTGGTGCGGCAGGGCAGAATTCTTTCTTTCAGTCCGCCGGTCTGGTGGAGGCCGGCGATTCCACGACTTTCCGATAGACGTGCCAGGTGGCGTGACCGAGGATCGGCAGCACCACCGCCAGCCCGGCGAACACCGGCAGCGAGCCTATGATCAGGGCGACGGCGACGATCAGGCCCCAGACAGCCATCACGATCGGGTTCGCCAGGACCACCCGCACCGAGGTATGGATAGCTTCGTAGGCGCCGACGTCGCGGTCGAGCAACAACGGGAACGCGACGACCGTGGTGCACAACACGACCGCGGCGAAGACGAAGCCGATCGCGTGGCCAACGATAATCAGCGTCCAGCCGCGTCCGGTGGCGAATATTTCACTGATGAAGCTGGACAGTGATTCCGGCGGAGCCGAACCGAACACCTGCTGATAAAATATCTGCGCGGTCAACAGCCAGGCGATGAAGATCGCAAGCAGCATGATCCCGACCGCCGCGATGGCCGGCAGCGCTGGAGAGTTCCTGACCTCGAAAGCGTGGCTCCATGAGGCGTCGAGCCCGGCCTCTCTCCGCCGGCTGATTTCATATAGGCCGAGCGCCGCGAATGGACCGATCAGCGCAAAACCAGATACTAGCGGAAACAACAGCGGCAACGCGTTGTTGCCCGACGTCCAGACAGCGAGCACGACGCCGACAAGCGGATAAATCAGGCAGAGGAAAACGATGTGCGACGGTTTGACCATGAAATCATCGACGCCACGCTTGAGCGCGTCGAAAAGGTCGGAAACGCCTATCTTTCGAATTCTGGTGTGCTCCAGCGTCTCGCTGGCGCCTGCAATCACGTGAAAACTTGCCATGACCATTTCCTCCAGACCAGGTCCGGTAAAGGTCGCGATTTCACGGTGCTGTCGTTCAGCGTGACTGGCCACGCAAAACCGCGACCTGCACCATGATCAACATACGCTCTTGCATGGCATTTGTCGCCGCCCTTTGTCTGCGGGGACGGCTCCGGTGATCCCGCTAGCTCTAACGGCCTTTCTTCGCTAGTCTCAAAGCTGGGTTGAAGGGTGAAGGTCATGGATGGAAAGACCGTTCTTATACTCGGCCTTGGCATAGTTATTCTGCTGGTGCTGGGATTCTGCGCAGTGCCAACGTGAGGTTTGGGCAGGTTCGGGCGCACCTCGTTCAGCAATCGCCGATTTTCAACCCGGCAAACAATCCGAGAACATCAGGATTCAATGCAGCCACGAGGCAGGTCATGCCGTCAATTTCCGGCTGAGATGACGACACGCATTGCAACGGTATCGGCAAGCAGCACGGCAAAGATCGCGAAAAGATAGAATATCGAATAGGCAAATAGCGCCTTTGCGCGTTTCATCTCCCACCCTTCAGCCCACCTTTTGTCGACCAGAAGCTTCCAGGCATGCCAGATGAAACCCGCGCCCAATGCGGTCGAAACAATCCCGTACAATCCGCTCGCGAATCCGAAAGCCCAAGGGAGCACGCCGATTGGTGCCAGGATCAGCGAATAGACGAAGATTTGCTTTCTGGTCGAAGCCTGGCCGGCCACATTCGGCATCATGGGAATGCCGGCCGCGGCATAGTCGCCGATCTTGAACAGCGCGAGCGCCCAGAAATGCGGCGGCGTCCAGAGGAAAATGATCAGAAACAGGACGAGACTTTCAACCCCGACGGCGCCGGTGGCGGCCGCCCACCCGATGACCGGAGGAAGCGCACCCGCGGCGCCGCCTATGACGATGTTCTGCGGCGTCGAGCGTTTCAGCCACATCGTGTAGATGACGACGTAGAAGAAGATGGTGAAGGCCAGCAGCGATGCGGCGAGCCACCCCACCAGCACGCCGAGCGTCATGATCGCAAGTACGGAAAGCACCAGGCCGAAGCCGAGCGCTTCGCCTGGCGTGACCCGACCTGACGGGACCGGCCGCTTTGACGTGCGCGACATCAACGCGTCAATATCGGCATCGTACCACATGTTGAGTGCCCCGGCCGCTCCCGCTCCAACCGCAATTGCACCGATTGCAATCACGGCGATGACCGGATTCATCGCCCCGGGCGCCACCATCAGGCCGACGAAAGCGGTAAAAACAGCAAGCGCCATGACGCGTGGTTTCAGAAGCGCGAAGAAATCACTGACCGTCGCTTCAGAGATCTGGATACCGGTATCCTTGAAGCCGCTTTCCCTGGCCGACATTTCAGGCAACCACCGATGGGGGCAGGCAATTTGGCCGGCCCATCGGCCGGCGGAAGAACCGGGTTACTTCCTGGTGGAAGAACCGGGTCATTTGGAGAATTGCTTCAGGTAGGCGATGACGTTGGCGAGATCCTCGTCCTTCTTGAGACCGGGAAACGCCATCTTCCCACCTTTGATCATGGCCTTGGGATCGCGAAGATAATTCGTCAGCGTGGCGTCGTCCCATTTGACGCCGGATGCGCCCGCCTCGGTCATGGCTTTGGAATACTTGAACCCCGGATGCGTGCCGGCCGTCCGGCCGATCACGCCGCTCAACGACGGACCGATCTTGTTTTTGTCCTCGTCGACGACGTGGCAGGCCTTGCATTTGGCGAAGACCTTCTCACCCGCGGCGGCATCCTGTGCCTGAGATTGGTTTGTGATGAACGTCGCAACGGAAGCGACGGCGAAAAACGCGATTGCACGCATGGCATTCCTCCCCGATCGCCAAATCTGCCTTGGACGATCTGCGCCTGCCGACACTTCGCCAGCATGCGCCCCTTGCACGACAGAGCGGAATATCCGCGTCTCCCGCATGGAATTGCGGCATCTACTTACCACAGAATCCGGCCGGCAGATAGATTGCCCCGAAGCGATTAGGAAGCTCGATCGGCGTCGAGGGCGATCGGAACGCATACCGTGTAAAGGCGTTAGACCAGCTACGGTTCAGCGTCCACGAGATCAAAGATCAGAGAAGTGTCCATGAACGACAGGAGCGTCCTGGAGGTGCGCCACGGCACCCGCACGATCGATGGCGAGACGGTGTTTTACAGAGAAGCAGGTCCTGAAACCGCGCCGGTGTTGCTGCTTCCGCATGGCTATCCCTGCTCATCCTTCCAGTATCGCCGGCTGATGCCGGCGCTCGCCGATCGGTGGCGGACGGTCGCGCCGGATTTCCCCGGCTTTGGCTACAGTGGAACCCCCGATCCGGCACGGTTCGGTTTTGATTTCGACGCCTATGCAACTTTCCTGGAGCGGTTTACCGACGCGCTGGAGCTCGGCAGCTACGCCCTATGGCTGCACGATTACGGCTCGCAGATCGGCCTGCGCCACGCTATAGCGCACCCATCGCGGATCAGGGCCCTGATCATCCAGAATGGCGATATCTACGCGGATGCTCTTGGCCCGAAATACGAAACGATCCGGCGTTTCTGGCGGGATCCTTCACCAGCAAACCGTGCACCGCTCGAACAGGCGGTGAGCGAAGACGGCTTTCGCTCCGAGTTTGTAGGCGAAGTCGATGACGACGTCGCTCGACGTGTCCCGCCCGATATGTGGAAGTTGCATTGGCCGCTAATGAATACGGCTGTGCGCCGTGCGCTCTCAGTCGGACTGATGGAGAAGCTCAAGGCTAATCTCGACTGGTTCGCTCGTTACCAGGAATACCTGCGCGAGCAGCGGCCGCCGGCAATGATCCTTTGGGGGCCGAGGGACGAATACATGCCCGAGCCGGCGGCGCGCGCCTATCTGCGCGATCTCCCCGAGGCCGAGCTGCATTTGCTGAATGACGCAGGGCACTGGCTGCTGGAGACCCATTTCGAGGTCGCCCTGCCGTTGGTGCGACGGTTTCTTGGCAAGGTCCTGCATTAATCCCCGCGCAGAGGAGCATTTCATGACCGACAACGCCACAATTGCCCGGATCTGGCGGGGAAGGACACGCCGCGATCTGGCAGACGCCTACGAGCCATATCTGCGCCGCGAAGGCATTCCGCCGCTTCAGGAGAAGGCACTTGGCGTGCAGTCGTTTCGCGAAGATCGCGAAGAAGAAACAGAGTTCGTGACGATCTCGTACTGGCCTGACGTCGAAGCCATGGCGAGCTTCACCGGCGGCGACCCGCACAAGATCCACCACCTGCCGCGTGACGAAGAGTTTCTCATTGAACTACCCAAGCGAGTGACGGTGATGCGGATCCTCGTCAATCAATTGCCTCGCGACTAGGGCAGCGGCGGCCTTGCGACGTCGGCGGCAACGAAAAGGCCGCCCCGTGGGCGGCCTTTCACATCCAGCAGAATGCCGTGTTATTCGGCGTCCTTGGCAGCTTTCTTCTTCGGCGCGGCCTTCTTCTTGGGCTCGTCCGCATCGTCGGCCTTCTTGGCGTCGGCCGTTTTCGCAGCGGCTTTCTTCGCCGGCTTTGCCTTGGCCGTCTCGGTGTCCTCGTCGTCGGCCATCAACTCTTCCTTGCTGACCTTGACGTCGGTGACGGAGATCTGGCTGAGCAGATGGTCGACCACCTTCTCCTCGAACATCGGCGCGCGCAGCGTGTTTAATGCTTCGGGATTGCTGCGGTAGAATTCGAAGGCTTCCTGCTGCTGGTTGGCCGGATAGCGGCGCACCTGCTCGAGCAGACCGCGCTGCAGTTCCTCGTCCGAGACGGTGACGCCGGCCCTCTCGCCGATCTCGGCGAGAACCAGGCCGAGACGCACACGACGCTCGGCAAGCCGCATATACTCGGCGCGTGCCTCTTCTTCCGTCGTCTCCTCGTCGGCGAAGGTGCGGCCGGCGGCTTCCAGATCACGGTTGACCTGGTTCCAGATGTTGTTGAACTCGGCCTCGACGAGCTTCGACGGCGCCTCGAACGAGTAGGCGGCATCGAGCTGGTCGAGCAGCTGGCGCTTGATCTTCTGGCGCGTCATCGAACCGAACTGGTTCTCGATCTGGCCGCGCACCACTTCACGCAGGCGCTCCAGCGACTCCAGGCCGAGATTTTTGGCCATCTCGTCGTTGATTTCCAACGCACCGGGCTTGGATACTTCCTTGACGGTGACATCGAAGGTGGCTTCCTTGCCGGCCAGATGCGCCGCCTGGTAGTTTTCCGGGAACGTGACCGTGACCTGCGTCTCGTCACCGGCCTTGCTGCCGACGAGCTGGTCCTCGAAGCCGGGAATGAATTCCTTGGAGCCGAGCACCAGCGGCTGATCCGTGCCGGCGCCGCCGCTGAAGGCTTCGCCATCGATCTTGCCGACGTAGTCGATCGTCACGCGGTCGCCTTCGGCGGCCTCGCCGGCCTTCGGCTCGTAGGTGCGCGCCGATTCGGCGACACGCTGGACCTGCTCGTCGATTTCGGAATCCGGCACGTCGAACACCTGACGCGTCACCTTGATCTCGGAGAAATCCTTGATCTCGATCGGCGGAATGATCTCGTAGTTCAGGCGGAACTCGAAGTCGGCACCGCCGGCAAGGATCTTCTCGGCTTCCTTCTCGTCCTCGGTCATGATCACTTCGGGCTGCATGGCAGCCTTTTCGCCGCGCCCGGTAATGATCGAACGGGTCGAATCGTTGAGGATCTCGTTGACCACTTCGGCCATGAACGACTTGCCGTAGACCTTGCGCAGGTGCTGCACCGGCACCTTGCCGGGGCGGAAGCCGTTGATGCGGACCTTGTTCCTGGCATCGGAAAGCCGCGCCATCAGCTTGGCTTCCATATCACCGGCCGGCACGGTGATCTTGATCTCGCGCTTGAGACCGGAGTTGAGCGTTTCGGTGACCTGCATCATAGAACCTTTGTTTCCACCAATGAGCAGCCAAACGGCTCCTGCCGTTTACAGCCTGCCGGTATTATCTTGCCGGGAATGGCTTTTGGTGCGGGACTTGGCGATCTGTCCGCCCAATGCGGCTCAAATCCTTCAGAAATACGCTCCAAAATGTGAATAAGTCCTTGTTTTTCCTACTTCTTATCACATTCTGCAGAAGCGGATCGTCGCATCCCGTCACATTCGACACGCCTTTTGTCACAGGCCCGGCTAATTTTCAACCATCTTCGCATCTACAGCGCCGCGCGTCCTCTTGGACGCACAAAGGACGCTGTAGGACCTTCATTTTGGCGCGTGATCCTTTCCGAAAATCGCTTTTCCGATTTCGGGATCATGCGCCGGCGAACGGCCCTTATTTTGACCGCGACATTGACAGAATGATGACTACATGGGATTGCCGGGCGACGCGGATGTGGCGGAATTGGTAGACGCCCTGGATTTAGGTTCCAGTGCCGAAAGGCGTGGGGGTTCGAGTCCCTTCATCCGCACCAAGTTTTTCACCTGAAAGCCTGGAACGCTGGCGTCTCTAGGTGGCGCGTTGTTCGGCAGAGCATCAATTGGCCCTTCTGAAAGCAGACCTGCTCAAGATGGCTGCCGGGAACCAGCCTCGGCGAGCCACGTTGCTAGGTCATGGACCTTCACAAAAGGATCGTGCAATGGCGAAAGACCTACCCCGCGAGGAAGAGCAACGCGGCACCGGAAAGGTCCTCATGTGGGGCGCCGCGATCATCGCTATGCTTTTTGTCGCCCTAATGGCCGTGTTCATCCTCGGGCCGTTCTGGTCGTAGCCACCATTGGCATTGCGAAACTCCAGGCCGCCTACTCCTCGAAGACCTGGCAGGTGAACCATTCGGTCAAAGTCGCAAGTTCAGGTCCCAGCACGCGATCGTCGCCGACCGGCGGCACGATGCTTCTTATATCCGCGACGAACGACTGAAGCGCCGGAGGAGCCACGCGCTCGGTGACATGCAATGCCTGCGAGGCGATCACCGCCAGCATCGCCATCGCGGCATCGAGACAGCGGCCGGAGCGTGCTTCCTTCGTCCAGGCGAGGAACACCGTCGTGGCGACATCGTCCTGTCCGGCACCGGCCGATTCCGTTCCCGGGATGAAGGTGCGCTGCGCCGAAAGTTTCGCCTGCTCCAGATAACCCGTGATCGCCATCGGCACATAGCCGACATTGCCGTGGCCGTCGCTGTCGCTCCAGTCCCGCCCTGTCAAAAGCAGATCGGGCAGGAGCGAGACCTTGCCGTTCAAAAGCTTCGAGGCGTGGCGGTCGCACAAGAGGCAGATGTCGGCCCATATCGCCGCCAGATCGTCCAGGGCGGGTGTTGCCATGGCATTGTGATAGCCGCCCGTGCTGATGCAGCGCCCGAGCGGATACCCGTCGTCAGGCGGGATGTAGACCGGATTGTCCGATACCGAAGCGAGCGACACGGTGGCCGCCCGCTCCGCCGGTGCCAGCGCGCGATGCGCGTGCCCGAGGATGCGAGGGACGATGCGGTAGCTGACCGGTGCCTGGTAATTGCGGCGCCCGGTGCCGGCGCCGGCAAGGAACTCCCTCAATCCCCTCAGGGCCGCCGCTTCGTGTTCATCGCCCCAAAGCGCATCGAGCGCCGGGTCGTAATGTTCGAGCGGCGCGCGAAACGCCTCGATCGAAAGCGCAAAGACTTTTTCGGCAAGGCGAATGCGGCGGCGAGCCGCCAAGGCCGCGTCGGCCACGAGTGCGGCAGCGCAAGGCGAACCGTTGATCAGCGAGCCTCGTTCCTTGACTTCCAGGTCGAAGCGCGTCGAAAGCTCCGCAAACAGCGGATAGAGCGCGAGGATTTCACCGGCACCGCCCTGACCGGAGGATGGCACCATGGGCATGGGTCCGCCGTCCAGCATCGCGGCGACGGCGAGCGCCATGCGCGGTGTCGTCGCGGCATTTCCCTCGAGGAAATTCGCCAGCCGGGCGAGCACGATCGCCCGTACCACGCGGTCTGGCAAAGGCTCGCCGAATGATGTTGCGGCTGCGAACGCCTTGATGCGCGCATGGCGACCCCGCTCGCTAAGTTCGAGCCGCCTGCTTGCCAGTTCTCCCATAGCGGTGGTTACGCCATAGATGACCGGAACAGGGTCGGTTTCAATGAGACGCAGGAACGACGCGCGACACTCTGCGATGCGCTGCAAGGCCTTGCCGCTGATTTGTACCGTGTCTTTTTTCCAGGCGACGCGGAAAACGGAGCTGAGATTTATGTCTTCTCGTGTCGTCAGGATAGTTGTCATGTTTGATGCTGTCCGAGCGGCCACGCTTTCCCAATTCTAATCCGGGCCAATTCTAATAAAGTGGTTCCTCGAACAGCGTCTTGTCGCCGTCCATCAGCGCCTTGATCTGCGCGGCGCCATCGGCTGCGATTGCGACGCGGACGCCGAACGGCCGCACCCGCATGTCGTTCTGGATCGCCATCCCCTCGCCTTCCGGCAGGTAGAAGCGTTCGATGCCGTAATCCGGCGCGATGGTGGTGGCTGCGCTGAGATCCCACCCCACGGCCACATGCCCGACAATATCGGCTTCGTCGGATGCTGCCGGCGCCGGCGCTTGCCCGAACCAGGCCGTGGTCGCCTCCCAATAGCCGTCGGCGCCCTGCTTCAGCCTGACGACGATCGGCGTATCGTCGCTCGTCAGCTTACCGGTCGGAATGTTGGCGATCAGCTTCACCGGCAGGCGCGAAATATCATAGCTGAGTATAATGTAGTCGCCGCGCAGCAGATCGCGCGGATCGATCGGTTCGACCCTCAGCAGCACCTGCTTGCCGTCGCGCAGGATCGCCGCCCGGCCGGCGATGATCCACATCAGGAAGCCGATCTGGACGAGTGCCAGCACCAGCGCTGAAATGATCAGTTTTTTGCCGGTCATCATGCCGCTGCTCCTTCTGCGCTCGGGAGCCTCATGCGCTTCTCCACGCGGAGGATGACAAGGGCAAGCAGGCCAAGAAGCACAGCGGCTGCAAGGAAGAAGCCTGCCGTGTCGAGCATCGACTGCAGCATCACCACATGGATGATGGCGAGTTCGAAGGCGAAGCCGGCATAGGCAACCCAGCGCAAGCCCCTGCTCTCGCGGCCGCCCAGCACGATTGCCGCGACAATGCCGGCAAGCGCAATGGCCGAGGCAATGCCAAAGCCGCTGTTATTGCTTTCACTGGCCAGTTCGAACTGGATCATCGCCAGGCCGGTGAGAAACCCGATCAGCGCGTGCAAGGGCAGACGGCCGCCAAGCTGCAATATCCGGTCGACGGGCTCGGCAGCGAAGATCGCAGCCGCGAAAAGCAGCGCCGACACGACAATGAGCGGGACGGCGACCTGCAGCGTTTCGTATTCCGTAAACAACAGCACGAGATAGAAGATGACCGACAGGATGATCAGATGCCGCGCCGCCTGGCTGCGGGTCCAGAACGAAATGGCGAACAACATGATCGCCATGGCGACGAAGAGGTGCGGAAATTCCGTGCGCCTGAAATAATCGAACCCTCTCAGGAACAGCCACGCGTCGGCAATGCCGACAGAAGCGACGGTCAGCGGGTTCGAGCGCAGCGCAACTGCCGCCAGGGCGGTGCCCGCGCCCCAGGTGATCAAGGCCGACGCTTCATCGCCGGACAAATGGTACATCTGGCCGACCAGCGCGATCGATCCGCCAAATGCCGCTGCGGCGACGATCCAGAATGCCTCGCCGATTGCAGCATGGTCGCGTGTCTTCAGCACGGCGCCGCCGACATAGCCGGCGAAGATGATGGCGAAGAGCGCTGCCACCCGCGCCAGCCGCGGAATGGCTTCCCAGTTGGCGGCGACGAAGATCAGGACGGCCGCACCAAAAAGCAACGCCGCCATCATCGCCAGAATCGAGCCGAAGCTCAGTGATTTGCGCTCATTGGCCTCGACGTCGCGCGTCAGCGCGTCGGCCGTCGAGGCGTCGATCAGTCCGGCCTGCAGCCATCGTGCGATATCGGCCGTGACTCGCGACGAATAGCTCGCCATGCCTTTTCTCCTCCAGCTTGGTCGTTTCTTCAGCCGACCCGGACAAACCGTTGACGCTACGGCATTTTCCGATTCGGGCCTATCTATGTCGAAGACGAGAATTGCCGGTGATTGTGCATTGCACAATTTGCATTGCTGCCATGCACCAATAGCGCTTTTAAATCGATATGACCCGACCTATCTTCTGGGCGTACACAAAGACGGAATGATCCGAAGAAAGACGAAACGAGAATACCATGAACCTGATCCGCAACTACCGCAACTGGCGCCGCTACCGGGACACCGTTTCCGAGCTGAGCCGCCTGAGCAACCGCGAACTGACCGACCTCGGCATCAGCCGCAGCGACATCCACTACGTCGCCCGCAAGGCGGTCTAATCCTCTTCGGACCGCAAATGGTCCGAACCAGTTTGACTTGAAAAGAGAACGACAATGAACCTGATCCGCAACTATCGCAACTGGCGCGTTTATCGCTCGACGGTTACCGAGCTGGGTCGCCTTTCGAACCGCCAGCTGCATGATCTCGGCATCGTCCGCGAAGAGATCAAGAGCATCGCCCGCAAGGCGATCTAGTCAGAATTTCGCCCGGGTCGACCTCCTCCCCGACCCTGACGGATACGGTCAGCCTTCACCTCCTCCCGAGGGTTGACCACAAAAACGGCGCCCGCCGCACCTCCTCCCGCGGCGGGCGCTGTTTCCCCCAGGGCGAAGCGATTTCGTCCAAAAGGGTTTCGCCCCCTTTCATCAGGCGAAAGGAATTTCGTCAAAGCCGACCTCCTCCCCGGCGATGGCGAATACGGTCGATCTTCACCTCCTCCCGAGGATCGACCAGCAAAACGACACCCGCCGGATCCTCCCCCGGCGGGTGTTGTTGTTTTTCAGGCTCGACGCACACTCTGAGAATCGTTCTGGGAATTCGTCCTGGCGGGGAAGTCCCTGTCGTTAGTCGAGCGCACCGCTTTCCAGCACACCCCTCTTCTTCCACTGGCTGAGCGGAAAAATGTCCGGTGCGCCGCCCATCGGCGCATACCAGGAATCCACCACCCACTCGGTGCCTCTGCGGTCGCTGATCACCGCCGTCCAATGGGGATAGCGCCCGTCGACAAACAAGCCTCGCGAGGCCTTGTCCTCAACCTTGTGGAACCTGAGCAATTTTCGCTCGGCAAGATAGACCAGCAGCGCATGGGTATTGGTCGATTCGTCGACACAATCCATCTGGCCCCTGATGCGCGATGCGCCGAATTCCGACTGCGGCAGATCGCGAATTCCGGTGGCCCGGAAAATGCGCTGCTCGAAATAGCTAATAGCCTTCGAAATGGCGGCTCGCTCGGCTTGGGGCGAACCGGCGCCGGCACGCAGGATAGAGCGGAAACGCGCGCCGTCACCGGGGCCAAGCGCCAGCATCGTGCGATAGTTGCAACTGTAGCCGTGGCAGATGGGGATCCGCTTGGAAGCCGTCGCAGCCAGTTCGCCGGCGGCCGCCGATCCGCCCACGGCGATCACGACTGTCAGAAATGTCGCTCTGGCAAAGATCCCAAGCACCCCGTCCATTCTCCTACAGTAGACGATTGCAGCGCTTGGCGGCAACAACGCGGCCGACACGGCCGGCTCGTGTAATTGCAATCGCAGCTACAAAGGATTATTTCGGCGCTCATGAACAAGAATCCCATTCACGTCATCGGCGGTGGCCTGGCCGGTTCTGAAGCCGCCTGGCAGGCGGCCGAAGCCGGCGTTCCCGTCGTGCTGCATGAAATGCGTCCCATCCGCGGCACCGATGCGCACAAGACGGATGGATTGGCCGAACTCGTCTGTTCCAATTCCTTCCGCTCCGACGATGCGCAGACCAACGCCGTCGGCCTGCTGCACGCCGAAATGCGGCTGGCCGGTTCGCTGATCATGAGCGCCGGCGACGCGCACCAGGTGCCGGCCGGCGGTGCGCTGGCTGTCGACCGCGACGGGTTTTCCGGAGCGGTGACAAAAAAGCTCGAAGCGCACCCGCTCATCACCATCCAGCGCGAGGAAGTGCCAGGCCTGCCGCCGGCGGATTGGGACCAGGCGATCATCGCCACCGGCCCGCTGACCGCACCTGGGCTCGCCCAATCGATCGCGGAAGTGACCGGGGCCGATGCGCTCGCCTTCTTCGACGCCATCGCGCCGATCGTCCATTTCGACACGATCAACATGGACATCTGCTGGTTCCAGTCGCGCTACGACAAGGTCGGACCTGGCGGCACCGGCAAGGATTACATCAACTGTCCGATGGACAAGGAGCAATATCTTGCCTTCGTGCAGGCGCTTGTCGACGGCCAAAAGACCGAATTCAAGCAATGGGAAGGCACGCCCTATTTCGACGGCTGCCTGCCGATCGAGATCATGGCCGAGCGCGGCGTCGAGACGCTGCGCCATGGGCCGATGAAGCCGATGGGGCTGACCAATGCGCACAATCCGTCGGTAAAGGCCTATGCCGTCGTGCAGCTTCGCCAGGACAATGCGCTGGGCACGCTCTACAACATGGTCGGCTTCCAGACCAAGCTGAAGCACGCCGAACAGGTGCGCGTGATCCGCACCATCCCGGGCCTCGAAAACGCTGAGTTTGCCCGCCTCGGCGGCCTGCACCGCAACACCTATATCAATTCGCCGACGTTGCTTGACCAATCGCTGCAGTTGAAATCACGGCCCGGCCTGCGCTTCGCCGGCCAGATCACCGGCTGCGAGGGCTATGTCGAAAGTGCCGCCATCGGCCTGCTTGCCGGGCGCTTTGCCGCCGCCGAGCGGTTGGGCCACGCGCCGGCGCTGCCGCCGATGACCACAGCCTTTGGCGCGCTGCTCAACCATATTACCGGCGGTCACATCGTTTCCGACGACGAGCCGGGAAAGCGCTCATTCCAGCCGATGAACATCAATTTCGGCTTGTTCCCTCCGGTGGAAGCGCCGCAAGCCGAGGGACAACGCCTGCGCGGCAAGGACAAGACCGTCGCCAAGCGGCGTGCCGTGACGTCGCGTGCGCTGGCCGCCTGCCGCGAATGGCTGGGGCTGCCTTCCCAGGCGGAAGCGGCGGAATAGGCCGCCTGTCTGTTCTTGTCGATCGGCCGGCAGGGAGTAGGATACTATCCTACCATCATAGGGAGCAATTCCGTGGAACCCGCCGAGAAACTGTCCGTCACCGTCACGCCCGCCATGGCGCGCATGATCCCCGAAAAAGTCGAGGATGGCACCTTTGGATCGGCGAGCGAGGTCATCCGTGCAGCCCTTCGCGCCTTCCAGCGCGAGGAGGAAGAGCATGCCGAGCGCATGGCCTCGATCAGGGCGCGCGTGAAGGCATCGATCGAGGATACAAGGCCGGGCTATTCAGGAGAAGAGGTTCGCGCTCACCTTCGGGGGTTCGTCGCCCGACTTTCGAGCCGTTCTGATGATTTAGCGGCTTGAAGTCGAGTATCGAGAAACCGCCAGGGATGATCTGGCCGACATTTTCAGGAACATCGTAGAGGCTGGCGGAAGTCCGGAAGTCGCGCTGCAATTCGTCTTGTGTATCGAAGACCGCTGCCAGAGCATCGGCAATGCGCCTCGGGGTGGCCGGTCGCGCGATGACATTGCGCCGGGATTGCGAACAGTGCCGTTCGAGCACTCTGCCATCATCGCTTACGTTGTAGATGTTGTCCGCATCGTCAACATCTTCTATGGCGGTCGCGACTATGAGGCGCTGATGCGCGATGGCGGATCGAGGACCCATCGTGACAGACGTCTACGGCTGCCGTGATAGTTCCGGCTTTCCGGATTCCTTCATGCTTGGCAGCCTTCAGGCGTCCGGCCAGCCTCGCGTCGCGCGGCGCAACAACAGAAAATGCCGGCGCCAGGCCGAGAGCCGCGCCACCTCGTTCAGAGGTGACTGACGAGAACTTTCCATCTTGCCGAGATAGGCGCGCGACAAGGCCAGCGGCAAAAATGCTGGTCTGAGCGAATCCGGCAACGACGATGCACCGCTTTCGAAAGCTGCAAGATGTTCTTGCGCCAGCGCGATCATTGCGGCGACGGCGCGTTGTGCTCCAGGCCCGTCATCGCTCGCAACGAACTCTTCGGACGACGATCCTGCCGCGGCCAGAATGTCGGCCGGGACAAAGCATTGCCCACGCTTGCGATGCAATGGCAGCAGCAGCAAAAGGCCGGTCATCGCTTGTGCGCAACCTGCCCTGCCCGCAAGTTCGGCGAAACGCGGCGCTTCGACGGGATCGAGCACCATCGCTGCAAGCTGGATGAGCGCCGCTGCTGTCTCGCCGCAATAGCCTTCCAGATCGGTGCGCGACGGCATGGGGTCGTCATAGAGATCGAAAATACGGGCTTCGAGCATGTTCTCGAAGGCGAGCTTCGGCAGGTGGTGGGCGGAAATCGTCGCCTTCAACGCGTCGGCGACGGGATGGCCGGTGTCTACCCCGGGGTCCTCGGCTGCGATGACATCGCGCCACCATTGCAGTCGCACCTCGCCGGGCAGTGCCTCGCGGATACGGTCGCGAATGCCTGATATCTCGGCATTGAAGGCATAGAGCGAAAACAACGCGTCACGCTTGTCCTCGGGCGCATAGAGCGCGCAAACATAGCGATCATGGTCGGCGGCGCGCACCGTTTCCATGACGATTTTGGCGTTTTCGCTCACGTCACTCGACGGCAATCAGCGCGGCGGCCACCGCACGGTTTTCCGCCAGGAGAACATTGTAGGTCCGCACGGCAGCACCAGTCGACATCGGATCGGCCGCAATGCCCGCCGCCTTCAACACAGCACGCAGCGCCGCCGGCAACGGCCTGAGATCCTTGCCGGCGCCGACCAGCAGGATCTCGACCTGGTCAGCCTCGTTGAGCAACTTGGCGAAATCCGCCGCCGTCAGCGCCAGGGGATCAGCCGGCTCCCAGCCATAGATGCCCGACGGCAGGCACAGGAGCGAGCCGCGATGCGACATGTCGGCGAACCGAAACCCGCCATTGCCGTAGGCCTCGATCGGCGCACGGCCGGGGAAATGCGCCTCACGGATGACAATGCCTTTGGTCATCCCGTTGGCCGCCCGTCAGGTTGCTATGGCTTTGCCGCCGCTCACCGGCTTCTCCACATCGGCCGTCGCGGTTTCCGGCCGCAGCTTGAACAGGATGAGCAATGGCGCGGCGATGAAAATCGACGAATAGGTTCCGAAGACGACGCCGAACAGCATCGCCAGCGTGAACGAGCGGATCACCTCGCCGCCGAACAGCACAAGCGCCAGCAGCGCGAGCATCGTCGTCACCGAGGTCAGCGTCGTTCGCGACAGCGTCTCGTTGATGGCGTTGTTCAACAATTGTGGCAACGGCATCCTCTTGTATTTTCGCAAGTCTTCGCGAACACGGTCATAGACGACGATCGTGTCATTGAGCGAATAGCCGATGATGGTGAGTATCGCCGCAAGCGACGATTGGTTGAATTCGAGACCGGAGATGACAAAGAAGCCGATGGTCATGACCACATCGTGGACCGTGGCGATGATGGCGCCGACCGCGAACTGCCATTCGAAGCGGAACCAGACATAGACCAGGATTCCGAGCAGCGCGATCAGCATGGCGATGGTGCCTTGCTTGGCAAGCTCGCCGGAAACCGTCGGTCCCACCACCTCGACGCGGCGGAAATCGTAATGGTCCTGCAACTCGCCACGCACCTTGTCGATGACGGTCTGTTCGGCGTTCTCGCCGCCCTCCTGCGTGCCGACGCGGATCAAGACGTCGTTCGGGTCGCCGAACTGCTGCACCTGCACTTCGCCGATGTTGAGTTCCGAAAGCCTGCCGCGGATGTCGGCAATATCGGCGGTGCCATCCTTGGCCTGGACCTCGATCAGCGACCCTCCCTTGAAGTCGATGCCGTAATTGATGTCGACGGTCATGAACAGCACGACCGCCAGGATCGACAGCACGCTGGACAGCGCGAATGTCCAGCGGCGGATGCCCATGAACGGAATTCGCGTGCCCGGCGGGACGAAGGTCACCGGCGCGCGCGGCAATTCCTTCGGGCGGGCGCGGCGAAGCCAGATCGACACCAGCAGGCGGGTGAAGGTGAAGGCGGTGAAGACGGTGGTCAGAATGCCGATGGCGAAGGTTACGGCAAAGCCCTTCACCGGGCCGGTCCCGAGCCAGAACAGCACCACGGTCGCGATCAGCGAGGTGACGTTCGAATCGACGATGGTCGCCAGCGCTTTGGAAAAGCCCGTGTCGATCGCCTGGATTACCGAGCGGCCGTTTCGCCGCTCCTCGCGGATGCGCTCGTAGATGAGAACGTTTGAATCGACCGCCATGCCGATGGTCAGCACGATGCCGGCGATGCCGGGCAATGTCAGTGTCGCGCCAAGCAATGACAACAACCCGATGATCATCGCGACATGCACCGCCAACGCGATGTTGGCAATGAAGCCGAGAAAGCCATAGGCCACGAACATGAACACGACGACGAGGATGGAGCCGATCACGCCGGCAACCTTGCCGGCGTGAATGGAATCTTCGCCGAGCCCAGGGCCTACCGTGCGCTCTTCGATCACCGTCAGCGTCGCCGGCAGCGCGCCGGCACGCAACAGCACGGCGAGATCGTTGGCGCTCTCGGCGGTGAAATTGCCTGAGATCTGGCCGCTGCCGCCAAGGATCGGTTCGCGGATCTGCGGCGCCGAAATCACCTGATTGTCGAGGATGATGGCAAACAGCTTGCCGACATTCTGCGAGGTGGCCTGGCCGAAACGCGCCGCCCCTTTGGAATCGAACGTGAACGAAACCACCGGCTCATTGGTCTGGGAATTGTACGTCGCCTGCGCATCGACGAGATTCTCGCCAGAAACGATGACGCGGTTCTCGATCAGATAGGGAACCGGCGGATCATCCTGCGAATACAACACCGAGGATCCGGCCGGTGGACGACCGTTGAGCGCGTCCTGCACCGGCATCGACTGGTCGACCATCTGGAAGGTCAGCTTGGCGGTCTGGCCTAGAATGTCCTTCAGCCGTTGCGGATCCTGCAGGCCCGGCACCTGCACCAGAATGCGGTCGTCGCCTTGGCGTTGCACGATCGGCTCGGTGGTGCCGAGTTCGTTGACGCGGCGCTCGACGACTTCGAGCGACTGCGCCAGCGCCGTCGACGTGCGATATTTGATGCCGGCATCGGTGAAGGCGAATTTGAGCAGACCGGACTCGGTATCATCCAGCGACATTTCCTGGACGGAGCCGCCGCTGAACAGGCCGGCGGCCACCGGATCGGTCAATGTCTTCAGCGCCGTCTTGGCGGCTTCGACCTGACCAGGATCGGTGATGCGGACCTGCACGGCCCGGCCTGATCCGGCAAGGCCGGTATAACCGATCTTGGCATCGCGCAGCCGCGTCCTGATTTCGTCGCGCGTCGTCTCCAGCCGATCCTTGATCAGATCGTTCGGATCCATCCTGAGCAGGATATGCGAGCCGCCCTGCAGATCGAGGCCGAGCGTCATCTGGCGCTTCGGCACCCAGTCGGGAAGCTTGGCGACCGTGCTTGCCGAAAAAAGATTGGGCGCAGCCAGGATCACTGTGGCGGCCACGGCCAGCCAGATCAGGATCATCTTGAAGCGCGAGAAATAGAGCATATAGCGTCGTCCGTCACGGCATTCGGGCGGATCGTTCCGCCTGGAATTGGGTTATTTATAGGCGCTCTGGTTCGCCACTGGCTCGCCGTGGTCCGCACAAAGGTTGATGTCAGCACAAGGCAGTTCACTTTGATGCTGCCATCGGGCTTTCTTCAACTATTGTCAATCTTGCCGGCATGGGACCAGCGCGCAATGGCATCACGAGATCGTTGGCGCCCCGTGATACCGGCGGCCAGCCAGATCAGGTTCATCCTGAAGCGCGAAAATACAGCAAATGGCGTTTGTCGGTCTGGGTGTATCCGCAGATCGTTCGCCGACAATCGGTTTATTTCTTGGCGTTCTGGTTCGCCACTGGCTCGCCCTTGACGCGCACATCGGCGATCGTCGAGCGCAGCGCCGTTACCTTGGTGCCACCGCCGAGATCGATCTCGAGCTCGTTGTCATCGATGACCTTGGTCACCTTGCCGACGAAACCGCCGCCAGTGACGACCGTATCGCCGCGGCGCACCGCCGCCAGCATCTCGCCGCGCTTCTTCAACTGCGTGCGCTGCGGCCGGATGATCAGAAAATACATGATCACGAAAATCAGGACAAACGGCAAAATGCTGATGAACATATCCGGGGAGGTGCCGACGCCTTGGGCATATGCCGGTGTCACGAACATCGAAGTACTCCTGAATTTTGAAAAACAGCCGCCAAACGGGTAATTTGGCGGCCCCGTGAAATTTGGCCGGAATATAGTCGGTAAAGTTGCCAATGCAACTGCGGCCGAGCATTTCAGCTGCTTTTCCGGCTGGTTGAGCCGTGTTAGAGCATGGTCCCGAATGATGGAGCGCGGTTCTCGAAAAAGATCGTGCCCTAACAAAAGGTTGGAGCCGGTTGCGAAGCCGCCGGAATCGACAGGTTCCGTTGCTTCCTGAATGCAAAAGACAAGAATGACCGACAGCACCATCGAAGCCCTGAACAGGAAGCTCGACCGCCTGATCGAGGCGGTCGCCCGCCTCGCCCCGCCCCCGGTGCCGGAAACCGATCTCGGCGCGGCCGACTGCTTCGTCTGGCAGGCTGATCCCGGCTATCTGGAGCCGGTGCGCAAGGTCAACCGCGTCGACATCGGTTTGATCCGCGGCGTCGACCGCGTCCGCGACATACTGGTCGACAACACCGAGCGTTTCGCGTCCGGTTACGCAGCCAACAACGTGCTGTTGTGGGGCGCACGCGGCATGGGAAAATCCTCGCTGGTCAAGGCCGTGCACGCGGCGGTCAACGCATCGGCAAAGCTGGACCTGCCACTCAAGCTCATCGAGATCCACCGCGAGGACATCGACACGCTGCCGAAGCTGATGGCGCTGCTGAAGGCAGCGCCTTACCGTTTTATCCTGTTTTGCGACGACCTCTCATTCGACCACGACGACACGTCCTACAAGTCGCTGAAGGCGGCGCTCGAAGGCGGAGTCGAGGGCCGCCCGGCCAATGTGATCTTCTACGCCACGTCGAACCGGCGCCACCTTTTGCCGCGCGACATGATCGACAATGAGCGCTCGACCGCCATCAACCCGTCGGAAGCGGTCGAGGAAAAAGTCTCGCTCTCCGACCGTTTCGGCCTTTGGCTCGGCTTCCACAAATGCTCGCAGGACGAGTATCTCGACATGATCGACGGATATGTCCGCCATCACGGACTTGCCATCGATCCCGAGACGCTGCGCGCCGAGGCGCTGGAATGGGCGACGACGCGCGGCAGCCGTTCGGGCCGCGTCGCCTGGCAGTATACCCAGGATCTGGCAGGCCGGCTCGGCAAGTCGCTCCAGGATTAGACCATGATCCCGAACCGAAGGTCAGCGTAGCAAAAAGTGGAGCCCGGTTTTCGGACAAGATCATGGTCCGGAAACGCCTCTGAAAAAGCCCGCCCCTTGCGGAGCGGGCTGAGCCGGCAGGCCGGACTGGAGGTCAGGCGGCCCGCAATCGCTTTTCTTGTTCTATTCAAGATAGGTCGAAGGACTTTCTTTATTCAAGATAGGTCGAAGGATCGACCGGCGCCGAATTCTTGCGCACTTCGAAATGCAGTTTCGGCGAGTCGGTGGTGCCGCTCATGCCGGACTGCGCGATTTCCTGGCCGCGCTTGACCTTCTGGCCGCGCTGGACCTCTATCGAACGGGCGTGACCATAGACTGTGACCAAACCGTTCTCGTGGCGCACCAGCACCGTATTGCCGAATTCCTTGAGGCCATCGCCGGCATAGATGACGACGCCGTTCTCGGCCGCCTTGACTGGCGTTCCTTCCGGCACGGCGATGTCGACACCGTCCTTGCCGCCGCCGAAACTGGAGATCACGCGGCCGCGCACCGGCCAGCGCATCTTGCCGATACCGGTGGCGTTCGGCGCGACCGCGTCGTCGTCCTCGGCCTGCTGGATGACCTTTTCCTTCTTCGGCGGCGTGTAGGCGGCGAGCGTTTCCGACGGCGTCGTCTTCGCCGCAGGCGGGGTGGTGGCAGTTGTTACCGGATCGACCTTTGCCTGCTTGGCGTTGGCAACTGTCGCGGTTCCGCCGGCCGGCACCTTCAATGTCTGGCCGATCTTGAGCAGACCGTCCTGCATGCCGTTCGCCTGCTTCAACGCAACCACGCCGACGCCGGTCTTCCTGGCGATGGCCGACAGCGTATCACCCTGCTGCACGGTGTAGGAGCCACCGGCACCAGCCGCCTTGGGTGCGGCGTCCTTTGGCTGGCTTGCCGCGGCCGATGCATCCACCTGCGCGGCGGACTTGCCCTCCTTGAGCTTGGGCTGCTGCGGCAGCACGGCGACCATCTCCGGCGCCTTGGCCGGCACATCGTGCTTGGTGTCGTTCGCAGGCTTGGCGTCGGCAAGCTTCGGCGCCGGTTTCTTGCCCGAATAGGCATAGGCCGGGATGACGATCTTCTGGCCGGTCTTCAGCCCGTTGGTCGCGCTTAGCCCATTGACCTTCATCAGCGCGTCGGCGGGCACGCCGTAGCGCCGCGACAGGCCGGAAATGGTCTCGCCGTCCTTGACGATGATCTCGGTGGCACGCGGCTCGCCGCCCGCCGTCGCCATGCGCGGAGCATCGGGCTGTGACTCTTTGAACGGCTTTGCCACGGTTCCGGTCGCAGTCCGGTCGACCCGGGGAGCGGCTGGCGCCGAAGCGGTGCGAGCCGGACTGGCGGCGGGCGCCGACGCGGTAGCCGGCTGCGCCTGGTCGACCGGCGGCAATTGCTGCGTCGTGACGGGTTCGAGGCTTGAACGGCTTACCGACTGGGTGTGGCTGCCGTCGAGCGGCGCGGCCGAAACCGCGGCGGCATCGCCGGGATAGGGCTGGGCGGCGTCCTGCTTGTCGATGATGGCGCGCTGGTTGTTTGTCGACGACGTGAAGACATCGTCGACGCTGTTGAACCGCGAGACCTGGGAACTGCATCCCGCCGTAGTGCCCGCAACCATCAGGACGGCGATACCCCGCGCCAGGTTGCGTCCGTTTGCCTTCAAAATACTGAATTGCATCGCATTTACCCGCAGATACCCGGTACAGACTGACCGTGATTAAAGCGCGTTAATGTTACCGGCCGGTTAAACCTCTAGAATCAGACGCAAATTTTCTTAAAATATTTAAAGCTGCATTGGACGGGAGTGATTGAGCTGAGGTAAGCCGGAGACGGACCAGACAGGTGAGTTGCGGGCATCACCTGAACATCGACAGATCCTAGATGACGGCGGCCACGCTGCGCAGGATCGGCTGCAGGCGTACGAGACCGATGTCCTCGCGTTCGAAGCGGCTGCCGACCTTGGTCAGCTTGGCCAGCACCTGCTCGCCCTCCTCGGGTCCGATCGGGGCGATGACGATGCCGCCGCTCGACAATTGATCGAGCAGGAAGCGCGGCAGGCTGTCGAAGGCCGCCCACGCGACGATACGGTCGAACGGCGCTTCATTGGCCAGTCCGTTGGAGCCGTCCGCCTGGCGCACGATGACATTGCCGATGCCGAGCGCCTCGAAGCGCTGTTTGGCCTGCTCGACCAGCGTCTTGTAGCGATCGATTGTGACGACGCGCGCGGCGAGCCGCGACATCACCGCCGCCGTGTAGCCCGACCCGGTGCCGATCTCGAGCACCCGGTTGCCCGGCTCGATGGCAAGTGCTGCGATCCCCGCAGCCTGCAGATCGGCGCCCTCGATCGCCTCGCCGCATTCGATCGGCAGCATGCGGTCCGACCAGGCGATCGGATGGAACTGTGCGGAAAGGAAGCCGCGCCGCGGCGTCGCCTCGAAGGCGGCGATCAGCGCCTTCGGCACCACGCCCCTGCCGCGCAGGCGGAGCAGGAAAGCGGCGAAGCCTTCGCGGTCATCGACCGTCGGACCATGGTTCAGGTTCATGCGAGCGCCTTGGTCAGTTGATCGCGAATTTCATGCGCTGTGAGATCGAGCTGCAGCGGCGTCACCGACACCAGCCGGTTGCGCATGGCATGGAGATCAGTGCCTTGCTTGCCCTCGACCGGCTCGCGGCCGAAGCGCAGCCAATAATAGGGAAGCCCGCGGCCGTCGCGGCGCTCGTCGACCCACAGGCTGTGGACGAGCTTGCCTTGCGAGGTGACCACCGTGCCGGCGATCTCTTCGGGAAGGCAATTCGGAAAATTGACGTTGAGCAGCACGCCATCCGGCAGCGGCATGGCGACCAGTTTTTTGAGCAGCGCCGGCGCCAGCGCCTCGGTGGTCTCGTAAGGGACGAGGCGATCCTCGCCGACATAGGAATAAGCCTGGCTGAGCGCGATCGAGCGCACACCGAGCAGCGCGCCTTCCATGGCGCCGGCAACGGTGCCCGAATAGGTGACGTCGTCGGCGATGTTGGCGCCGGAATTGACCCCGGACAGGATCAGGTCTGGTGCTGCGGGCAGGATTTTTTTTACGCCCATGATGACGCAGTCGGTCGGCGTACCGCGCACGGCAACGTGCTTTTCGCCGATCTTTCTCAGGCGCAGCGGCTCCGAGATCGACAGCGAATGCGCATAGCCGGACTGATCCTGCTCCGGCGCCACCACCCAGACATCGTCCGACAGCGTGCGGGCGATGCGTTCGAGCGATGCAAGGCCCTCGGCATGGATGCCGTCATCATTGGTCAGGAGGATGCGCATTATCTCGATTCGATCTTTTCCAGACCGCCCATGTAAGGCCGAAGCGCTTCAGGAATGGTTACGCTGCGATCCTCATTCTGGTAGTTTTCGATGACGGCAATAAGGGCGCGGCCGACGGCGGTGCCGGAACCGTTCAGCGTGTGGACGAAGCGGTTGCCCTTGCCGTCCTTGTCCTTGTAGCGGGCATCCATGCGCCGTGCCTGGAAATCGCCACAGACCGAGCAGGACGAAATCTCGCGATAGGCGTTCTGGCCCGGCAGCCAGACCTCGATGTCATAGGTCTTGCGCGCGCCAAAGCCCATGTCGCCGGTGCACAGCGTCACGGTGCGGAACGGCAGGCCGAGCCGCTTCAGCACTTCCTCAGCGCATTCGGTCATCCGCTCGTGCTCGGCAAGCGAGGTGTCCTGGTCGGTGATCGACACCAGTTCGACCTTGTAGAACTGGTGCTGGCGCAGCATGCCACGCGTGTCACGCCCGGCCGAGCCCGCTTCCGAGCGGAAGCACGAGGTCAGCGCGGTATAGCGCAGCGGCAGTCTTTCATGCGGCGTGATGTCTTCGCGCACGAGATTGGTCAGCGGCACTTCGGCGGTGGGAATGAGGCCAAGCCTGCCGTCCCCATGCGGGGCGAAGAACAGATCCTCCTCGAACTTCGGCAGTTGCCCGGTGCCGAAAAGCGCTTCGTCGCGCACCATCAGCGGCGGCTGGACCTCCTCGTAGCCATGCTCGGTCGTATGCAGGTCCAGCATGAACTGGCCGAGCGCGCGTTCCATCCGTGCCAGTCCGCCCTTGAGCACCGTGAACCGCGAACCGGACAGTTTCGCCGCCCGCTCAAAATCCATCATGCCGAGCGCTTCGCCGATCTCGAAATGCTCCTTCACCCAGTTCGGGCGGGCCGGCACCTTGCCGACGGTGCGCTTGACGACGTTGTCGTGCTCGTCTTTGCCGACCGGCACGTCGTCGAGCGGCACGTTGGGCAGCACCGCCAATGCGACGTTCAGCGCCTTGTCGAGCTCGCGTTCGCGCGCCTCGCCGTTCTGGATGAAGGCTTTGATCTCGCCGACCTCGGCCTTCAGTCTTTCGGCAAGGGCGGCGTCGCCCGAGCGCATGGCGTTGCCGATTTCTCTCGAGGCGGCGTTGCGGCGCTCCTGCCTGGTCTGCAGCTCGGTCAGATGTTCGCGCCGCGCCTCGTCCCTGGCGATCAGATCATCGACCGTGGACTCCGCCTCCGCAGCCGACCACGAGCGCTTCTGGAGCGCCTCGACAAGGGCCATCGGATGGTCGCGAATCCATTTGATGTCAAGCATGGTCTGTTCGTCCTCAAGTAGCTAGAGGGGGCGTAAACCGCATCCTTGACCGATGCAAGATGTGAAGATCGAGTTCCCTCGCGCCCCGCGCTGTCCCGCAAACCTCAAGATAACGGCGATGCCGCTAGGTCGACGACGCGTCCGCCGGCTTCTCGGCCGCCGCTTCCGCAGCCTCCCGCTTCTCGCGCGCCAGACGTTCCCGTTCCTTGCTGCGCTCGATCAGCCGGGCCGACCAGATCGAGACCTCGTAGAGAAGGATCGTGGGAACGGCCAGACCGATCTGGCTTATCGGGTCGGGTGGCGTCAGAATAGCCGCGACGACGAAGGCGATGACGATTGCCCATTTGCGCTTTTCGACCAGCGCCTCGGACGACAGCATGCCCACCCGCGTCATCAGGCTGGTCACCACCGGCAACTGAAACACCAGCCCGAAGGAGAAGATCAGCGTCATGATCAGGCTGAGATATTCCGACACTTTCGGCAGCAGCGAAATCTGCACCTGGTCGTCGGTGCCGGCCTGCTGCATGGCGAGGAAGAACCACATCACCATCGGCGTGAAGAAGAAATAGACCAGCGACGCGCCCATCAGGAACAGGATCGGCGAAGCGATCAGGAACGGCAGGAAGGCGTTGCGTTCATTCTTGTAGAGGCCGGGCGCGATGAATTTGTAGATCTGCGTGGCGATCAGCGGAAAGGCGATCACCATGCCGCCGAACATCGCCAGCTTGACCTGGGTGAAGAAGAATTCCTGCGGCGCCGTGTAGATCAGCTCGACCTTGTGCGGGTCGAGCCCTGCCCATTGCGTCGCCCATTTGAACGGGATGACCAGCAGGTTGAACAACTGCTTGGCGAAGAAGAAGCAGAACAGGAAGGCGACGAAGAACCCGCCGATCGACCACATCAGCCGCCGGCGCAACTCGATCAGATGCTCCATCAGCGGAGCCGCCGACTTGTCGATCTCGTCCTTTTCCGAAATGCTCACTTGGCGGCTCCCGCCGTCCTTTTGGCGGCTGCGGCCGGCTTCTTCACCGTTGCTGGTGCGGGCTTCGGCTCGGCCTTTTTAGCCGCGGTCTTTGTCACAGCAGGTTTTGCCGCTGGCTTCGCTGCGGCCTTGGAGGCCGGCATCGCTTTCGCTGGCGCGGCCTCCGTCTTCGCCGCCGAGGCCTTTGGCGATGCGGCCGGCGCCGCCGTCGCGACAGGCGGTGTCACCGAACCATCGGTCATCGCCGGAAAGGTCGGCGCCGCCGGCGCCGCTTCCGGGGCATCGACGCCCGGCAGCACCGTCGCGCCATTGTTCAGCTCGGTATCCTGCGGCGTCGAAGCAGCCGGCGCGACCGGGTCTGCGGCCGGCTTCGGCTTCATCACCGCGTCGACGCCTGAACGGACGTCGGCCGCCGCCTGCTCGAACGGGTTGAGCTGTTTCCTGATCTCGGCGGCCGGGTTGAGGCTTCTGAGTGAATCGACCGACTTCTTGACGTCGTCAAGCTCGGCCTCCTTCAGCGCATCGTTGAACTGTTTCTGGAAGTCGGCTGCCATGCCGCGCATCTTCGCCGTCGTGCGGCCAAAAGTGCGCAGCATCTTGGGCAAATCCTTGGGCCCGACGACCACGATCATGACGATCGCGATCACCAGCATCTCGGTCCAGCCGATGTCGAACATGGCGATACGTTCCGACTAAAGTTTTGGGCTCAGCTCTTGCTGGCCTTTTCCTTCGCTGCCGAAACGGTTTCGTCGGCACGGTGCTCGACGGTGCGCTTGTCCTCGGCAACCTCGTCGTCGGCGATGCCCTTCTTGAAGCTCTTGATACCCTTGGCCATGTCACCCATCAGCTCGGGAATCTTGCCGCGACCGAACACCAGCAGCACGATCACCAGCACGATCAGCCAATGCCAAATCGAAAATGAACCCATAACAATCTCTCTCGAAAGTTTTCTCTGACGATGATCTATGCGCTTTCGCGCCGGGATTCAAACACAACCGCGACAGAGTTTATAAATGAGTGGCCGAAGTCACGCAGTTTCGGCGCCTCAGCCCGCTACCAATCGGCGCAGCCGTTAAATACCATCGCTTTCGGCACGTCGTTGCGGTCAATCTTCCTCGACACGCGGCGTCAACAGGCCGAGTTCCTCAAGGTCGATGTCGGTCAGCGGATCCTCGTCATCGGTCAGCACGTCCGGGTCGGCCGGCGGCGTCGGAATGGAAAAATTCGACGGCATGCGGCCCGAAAGCAGCCCGGCACCCTTCAATTCCTCTATACCTGGGAGATCGCGGATCTCCTCCAACGCGAAATGGTCGAGGAAGATGTCGGTGGTGCCGTAGGTGACGGGACGGCCGGGCGTGCGGCGCCGGCCGCGCATCTTCACCCATTCGGTCTCCATCAGCGTGTCCAGCGTGCCCTTCGAGGTCTCGACGCCTCTGACATCCTCGATCTCGGCGCGCGTCACCGGCTGGTGGTAGGCGATGATCGCCAGCACTTCGAGCGCCGCACGGGAAAGCTTCTTCTGCTGCACCGTGTCGCGGCTCATCAGGAAAGCGAGATCGCCGGCGGTGCGGAACGCCCAGGCATCGCCAACGCGCACCAGATTGACGCCGCGCCGCGCATAAATCTGCTGCAGTTCAGCCATCGCCGCGGCAATATTGATGCCGTCGGGCAGGCGCCCGGCAAGCTGCTTTTCGCTGACCGGCTCGGCGCTGGCGAACACGATTGCCTCGGCCATGCGCACGGCCTCTGCCATATGCAGCCGCTCGCCAGGATTCTGGGACAAGTTCTGGGCCTGACTTTCTGCCAGCATCTCGGCGAGCACGCCGTCTTCGGTCTCGTCGTCGACCTTGAACGGAATGACCGAAGCGTTGGTGCGCTCGCTCATGATGCCACCTCAACTGCCCTGATGCCTTGCGCACGACCGCGCAGATAGAGCGGCGCGAACACGTCGTCCTGCCGCATTTCCATTTTGCCTTCGCGCACCAGTTCCAGCGTCGCCGCAAACGAACTGGCAATCGCGGTACGCCGCTCGTCCGGGTCGGTCAGATATTCGACCAGGAAACGGTCCAGCGCCGTCCAGTCGGCAAGCGTGCCGATCAGCCTGTTCAGGATGTCGCGCGCATCCTTGAGCGACCACACACCGCGCCTGGCGATCGTCACATTGGTGATCGCCTGCTTCTGGCGTTGCGCCGCATAGGCGGTCAGCAGATCGTAGAGCGAGGCCGAATAGGCGTTGCGTTTCTCGACGATGACCATTTCCGGCATGCCGCGGGCGAACACGTCGCGCCCGAGCCGATTGCGATTGACCAGGCGTGCCGCCGCGTCACGCATCGCTTCCAGTCGCTTCAACCGGAATTGCAGCACCGCCGCCAGTTCCTCGCCGCTTTCACCGTCGTCGCCGGGTTGCTTGGGGATCAAAAGCTTCGACTTGAGAAACGCCAGCCACGCCGCCATCACCAGATAGTCGGCGGCAAGCTCCAGCCTGAGCGCCCTCACCTTTTCGACGAAGGCCAGATATTGCTCGGCCAGCGCCAGGATCGAGATGCGCGACAGATCGACCTTCTGGTTGCGGGCAAGATGCAGCAGAAGATCGAGCGGGCCCTCGAAACCGTCGACATCGACGACCAGCGCGGGATCGCCGGTCAGCCGCGAATCGTCGTTCTCGGCCCAAAGACGGTCCATCGGTGCGGCCTTGCCGGCCTTGCTGTCCAATGTTTCCGCCACTTCCTGTCGCTTCCTTTGCTTCTAACTTCGTGTTTGACCGTGATCTGTTCCGAAAAACCGGCTCCCACCGTTCGGGATCATGGTCTAGGCCACCGCATCGAAATAGGTGGCGAATTCGGCGCGTATCTCGGTTTCATCAGCCCGATCGCGGTTCTTGATATAGGTCAGCGCCCGTTGCGCGCGTTGCAGCGACGTGCCTTCAAGCCCCGTTGTGCGCGACGCAATGCCGACCATCTCCTCGAAAACGCCGTTGCAGTGAAGGACCAGATCACAGCCCGCCGCAAGGATCGCCGCCGCCTTTGTCGGGAAATCCCCAGAAAGTGCCTTCATCGAGGTGTCGTCGCTCATCAGCAGCCCGTCGAAACCGATTTCGCCGCGGATGATCTCGTCGATGACCTTGCCGGAGGTGGTGGCCGGGTTCTTCGGGTCGATCGCGCTGTAGACGACATGCGCCGTCATCGCCATCGGCAAATGATTGAGCTCCCTGAACGGGGCGAAATCATGCCGCTGCAAGTCGCTCATCGAGGCATCGACGGTCGGCAGTTCGAAATGCGTGTCGGCAAAGGCCCGTCCATGCCCGGGAATATGCTTCATCACCGGCAGCACGCCTCCCGACATCAGGCCCTCCGCCGCGGCGCGGCCCAGTTCGATGACGGCACGAGGCTCCTTGCCATAGGCGCGCGCGCCGATGACGTCGCTGGCGCCCTCGATCGGCACGTCGAGCACCGGCAGGCAATCAGCCGTGATGCCGTAGCGCAGCAGGTCGAAAGCATGCAGCCGCGCCATCAGCCATGCTGCGCGGTTGCCGGCATCGTGGTCGTTGCGCCACAAGGCGCCGAGCGCGCCACCGGCCGGATAATTCGGTGCCAGCGGCGGCCGCAGGCGCTGCACACGGCCGCCTTCCTGGTCGATGAACACCGGGGCGTCCGGGCGCTCGACACAATCGCGCATCGCGGCGACCAGATCGCGGATCTGCTCGGCCTCGCCGATGTTGCGGGCAAACAGGATGAATCCCCACGGGCATTCGCTGCGATAGAAACTGATTTCGTCGCGTGTGAGCGATTTCCCGGCGCAGCCAAGGATCATGGATTTTGATTCGGTCATGGGCGGGAGTTTAGAGCTTCCCGCAGACAAAGGGAATCGCATCGAGCCACATCGCTCGAGCCGGAATCCCTTCCACACAAGGAACTCCTTCCACCATAGAAAACCGGCGCGGTCTGTGAC